>NZ_BDLR01000036.1:0-19967 GCF_002049395.1 Carboxydocella sp. JDF658
GTTCAGGATTTATTAGAGATCAGGGAGCTGGAATCAGACCGGGAGGGAACGGTCCTTGAGTAAATTTTTAATAGATACAAATATAATAATTTACTTAATGAAAGGCGAGAAGGAAGTTATAAATTTTTTTGAAACTATTTTACAGGATGAAAACAATGAGCTAATATTTTCGGTTATCACAGTTACTGAAATCTTTTCCAGACCAATTTCTGAAAAAATCAAAGCAGCTGTTAATGAATTTTTAGCTTTAGGTATGGTAATAGATTTGAATCAGGAGCTGGCGCTGCTGACCGGGGTTTTGCGTGCAGAAATGTATCAACAGGGTCGAAAGGTACCGAAATTAGCTGATGCTGTTATTGCTATGACAGCAAAAGTTACGGGAGCGGTACTGATTACCCACAATGTTAAAGATTTTAGTCAGATTCCAGATTTGCAAATTTGCGATCCGTTTCAAGCCGAATTTGATGAGGCAAACTAGACATATAATTTACCTGCTGTGATGAAAAACACATTTCCTTTCGTCAATCACCACAGTTTAATTCCGAGTAAAACGGTAAACTATAATCAGAAGGGCGATGACGAAAGGAGAATGTAAAATGAGCGAACTGATCGATAATGGCAAAGAAAAACGCCAGCAGCTCAAGGAAATCATCCTGGCCCTGCATGCTGGCAAAGATCCTGAGGTGTTGAAAAGGGAGTTTAAACATCTCCTGGAGAAAGTAGGAGCCAGCGAAGTAGGGGCCCTGGAACAGGAACTGATCGCTTCCGGCGAATTGAGTGAACAGGAAGTAAAGCGGTTATGTGATGTCCATGCTGCCCTGTTCCAGGAGGGATTGGAGAAGCAAGGGCGGCCAGAGGAGGAGCCGGGCCACCCGGTACACACCTTCAAGCTGGAAAACCGGGCCATTGAACAGGTTGTGGCTGAAGAGCGAAAAATTATTGACCGCCTGGCTACAGCAGAGCCCGAAGAGCTGAAGGAACTGCTGGCAGAGTGGCGACAGGTTCACAGCAGTTTAATGGAGATCGAAAAGCATTACAGCCGCAAGGAAAACATAGTTTTCCCCTATTTGGAGCAACATGGCATTTCCGGGCCTTCCAAGGTAATGTGGGCTGTTCATGATGATATCCGGGCTCTGCTCAAACAAGTCCGTCAGTTTTTAGCCAGCCCGCCGGCAGAACAGGAAGAAATAGTAGCTTTTGCCCGGAAGGTAGCCGTACCAGCTCTGGAAGCAGTAGTCAGCATGATTTTTAAAGAAGAAAATATCCTCTTTCCTATGTGTCTGGACAAATTCACTCCGGCTCAGTGGCAGGCCATTCATGACCAGAGTGATGAAATCGGTTACACTTTGGTTAAACCAGCACAAAAATGGCGGGCAGCGGGGCTTGATGTCGCGGCAACTCAGGCGGAAGGCCAGGTTGCGGCGACAGGGAAGTTAAAAGTCGGTGTGGGGGAGTTGACTTTAGAAGAAATTACCCTCATATTCAACCACCTGCCGGTGGATATTACCTTCGTAGATAGAGATGATGTAGTGCGTTACTTCTCCCAGGGCCCGGAACGCATTTTTGCCCGTACTCCCGCTATTATCGGGCGCAGGGTGCAGAACTGCCATCCGCCTGACAGTGTGCATATAGTGGAGAAAATTCTGGACGATTTCAAGCACGGTCGGCGCAATAAAGCCGAGTTCTGGTTGCCTTTCAATGGCATGTATGTTTACATTACCTATTTTGCAGTGCGCAATGAGAAGGGCGAATATGCTGGTACCCTGGAAGTAACTCAGAATATCAAGCCTTTGCAGGCCATTAGTGGTGAAAAGCGGATACTGGATGAAAATTAAATAAAGACTACAATTTAGCCCTCGTTCAACTGGAATGAGGGCTTGCTTTTTTACCACTATGTTGTCAATGAACAAAAGTTGTCGAAAAAACCATAAATTTGCAGGAAAAAGTTTAGCAGTGAAGAATATATAAAATAAGATTGCAACTTATTGAACGAATTTGGCTGGCGGAAAGGCAGCGGGTATGGAAATCCAGAGAGGAGAGAATGGAAGTGAGTTACTGGACAATCAAAAGAAAATTGCTTGTCACATTCTTTAGCTTATTAGCGGTAGCGATCATACTCAGTATAAGCAGCTTTATCAATATGCGTAAAATGCATGAGATCTATGGTGAAATAATTAGACAGGATATGCCAGCTGCGCTAACTGTCGCGGAACTTCGGGGGGATGAATTAAATTTGCGCGGACTGGTCAGAGCCTACATGCTCTATGGGAACGAGGATTATGCCAGTCAGTTTACGGAGATGCAAAAGGAATGGGATGTAACAGCTGGCAGATTGGAAAAAGCGCTTGTTTCTCAAGCGGAAATTCAGAAACTCGAGCAGTTGAGAGCTGAACATAAAGCCTATGTGACGATCTGGCAGGAAATCATCAGTGCTTTTCGCAATGGCAATAAACAGAAGGGTATGGAACTGGCCCAAAAGGCTTTACCCCACGCCAAAGCCTATGATCAGATTAGCAGTGAATTGATTGGGCTGATTGAGCAAGAAGTGAAGAGGGCAGTGGACTCAGCTCAGCAAACTTCAATTCAGGCCAATCTTATCAATATTTTTATTACCCTGGTCGGTCTGGTCCTGGGTCTGCTGACTGCCTGGCGCATGGCTAATAAACTCTCCCGGCCTGTGGTTGAACTGGCTGCCACTACCGAGCTGGTAGCTCAAGGGGACCTGGCAGTTAAAATTCCGGAAGTGCAAACTGAAGATGAAATCAAGATTCTGTCCGGCAGTTTCACCACAATGGTAGAAAACCTGCGGCGATTGCTGGGCAATTTGCAGGACTCAGCCCAGCAGGTAGCAGCAACTGCCCAGCAACTGAATGCAGCAGCAGAAGCGGGAGTGTCGGTTTCCACCCAGGTTGCCCGCTCCATAACGGAGCTGGCAGCAGCTAACAATCAGCAGTGTGCTACTGCCGGAAACGCAGCGGTAATGATGGAACAGCTGAACAATGCTATCGACCAGATTGCCCGGGGGGCTCAGGAACAGGCCCTGAACGTTACGCAAATGGCGGAAATGATCAACCAGATGGTCAAGGGGGTAGAAGAGGCCAGTCAGAACACGGCCCAGGTGGCCCAGGTAGCTACCCGCACGACCGAAGTGGCAGAAGCCGGGGGAAGGGCGGTAGAAGAAACCATCCGGGGGATGCACCGGATTCGCAATGTGGTGCTGGAATCGGCAGAAAAAATCCGGGAGCTGGGGCATTACTCCGAGCAAATCGGCCAGATTATCCAGGTGATCGACGAGATTGCTGAACAGACCAACTTGCTGGCATTAAATGCAGCCATTGAGGCAGCGCGGGCCGGGGAACACGGCAAAGGCTTTGCTGTGGTGGCAGATGAGGTGCGGAAGCTGGCGGAACGCTCCAGCAAAGCTACCAAGGAAATCGCCAATCTGGTCAATACTATTCAGAGGGGCACTGCCCAGGCTGTAACAGCCATGGAAAGTGGAACCGAAGAGGTGGAAAATGGCGTGCAGCTGGCTGATGCCGCTGAGAAAGCCCTCAGGGAAATTATCACCATGATTGAGCAGGCCAATGAACAAATGCAAAATCTGTCTGCCGTAATTGAACAGATTTCGGCCGGGACAGGGGAAGTGTTGAAAGCGGTAGACAGCGTGGCCGCAATTACCGAAGAAAACAGTGCCGCTGCTGAGGAAATGGCGGCTTCCAGTGAACAGGTGCGGGATGCCATCGGTCAGGTGCTGGGCAGCTGTGAAATCAGCTCCAGCAATAGTGAAGAAATCAGCGCTTCTACAGAAGAGCTGAATGCTACTTCCGAACAGATCAGCAATGCAGCTCAAAATCTAGCTCAACTGGCCAGTCAGTTACAGAGCTTAACGACCAAATTTAAATTATAGAATAGTTTGACAACTCAGCAGGAAAAATTCCCTTCCCGTAGAATATATACGGTTGAAATCATCGGGAGGGGAGTGATTTGAGTGGCTGCCAATTTAATCGATGGCAAAGCCATTGCCGCTACCATCAGGGAGGAAGTGGCGGCGGAGGTCAGCAAATTGAAAGAAGAAGGGATTAGCCCCAAGCTGGCGGTAGTGCTGGTGGGAGATGATCCGGCATCGGTGGTCTATGCCAACTCCAAGAAAAATGCCGGGACCAAACTGGGATTTGAATTTGAACTTTTCCATCTGCCCGGCTCCACCCAGGAAGAAGAGGTTATCGCGCTGATTGAAAAACTCAACGGGGATGAAACGGTCCACGGTATCATGGTGGAACTGCCCTTGCCCAAACACATCAGCAAGGAGCGGGTGATGAAAACCGTTTCTCCTTTAAAGGATGTAGATGGGGTACATCCCATCAACCGGGGCTACATACTGAGCGGGGAGGAGGGCCTCTTTCCTGCCACTCCGGAAAGCTGTATTGAGGTGATTAAGCGCTCTGGCCTGCCGATTGCCGGTAAACATGCGGTAATCGTGGGTCGGGGTGAAACAGTGGGTAAACCCCTGGTGTTCATGATTCTGAAGGAAAATGCTACGGTTACTGTATGCCATAGCCGTACCCCTGATCTGGCCTATCACACCCGCCAGGCGGACATTCTCATCGCCGCTGTGGGTAAGGCCAAAATGATCAAGGCTGATATGATCAAGCCAGGAGCAGTGGTAGTAGATGCCGGGATCAATGAAATCGATGGTGGCATCTGCGGGGATGTGGACTTTGAAGCAGCAAAAGAAGTAGCTGGCTGGATTACACCCGTACCCGGTGGCGTGGGTAGCCTTACCACAGCTCTGATTTACCGGAATGTGCTGAAAGGCATTCGCCTGCAGCGCCAGCAACAATAAAGGGGGTACTGGTTGGATGAGTCACGTTTTTGACCTTTCTGTGCGCGAATTTTTGAAAGTAGCTGCTTCTGACAGCCCAACCCCAGGGGGTGGCAGTGTCTCAGCCCTGGTAGGCAGTCTGGCAGCATCCATGGTTTCAATGGTGGCCAATTTGACGGTAGGCAAGGAAAAATACAAGGATGTAGAGCCGGAAGTTAAAGAAATTCTGCAGGAAATTCAAGCAGTAATGGCTCGCCTGGAAGAACTGACTGCTCAGGATATTAAGGAATTCGGCAACTTCATGGAAGTATTGAAAATGCCCAAAAACACTGAAGAAGAAAAAGCCCTGCGGGCAGCCAAAATGCAGGAAGCTCTCAAAAACGCTACTGACACGCCGCTGGAAATCGCCCGGGTTTGCTTAAAGGCTCTGGAGCTGGCCGACCGTTTGAGTGGAATTGGCAACAAGGGAGCTATCAGCGATGTGGGAGTAGGGGCTTATGTGGCGGAAGCGGCTTTAAATGCTGTTTTACTCAGCGTGGACATCAATTTGCCCATGATCAAGGATGAGGCCTATGTTGCCCAGGCCAAAGCCGAACGGGATCAGCTGGTGGCCCGGGCCCGGGAACTAAAGGAAAAAGCGGTGGCAGTGGTACAGAGCCGTCTGGCCTAGGTCAATAGAGCTGGGACATTTCCTCCAGCAGCTGCTGGGCCCAGCGGGTAAAATAGCCGGTTTTCAGCACTTGCTGGCAGTGGAAAAGGCATTTTTCCACTGCCTTCTGTTTTGTCAAAACCTGATCAGAATAGAGCTGGGCCAGATTGGCATGAATGTGGGCCAGATCTGCCTGTAAGCCCTGCTTTTCCGCCAGCTGCCAGGCATAGTGCAGGATGAACTCACAGAAATCCCAGTGTCCATGGGGGAGAGCATTGGCTGCTGTAACCCAGAGAAACTGGCAGGGGCGGCGCAGGGTTTGGGTGTAGACAGGGTCGGCAAAGCCATAACTTAGCAGCAATTGCTTGTGTTCGGGGAGCAGGGAAAAGTAAAAAGGCAGTAATCCCAGCCGTTTCAGGTGGCGTAAATACATGGTTTGGCCTCCTTATGCGGATAAATCAGGGATATCCTGCCCTTTTTCCCGTTCTTTTATTCCTTTTCCCAGGCGGCACAGGGGCCAACGGAACATTTGCCACAGACATCACAGAGGCCAAGGTGAGTGAACCGGGCTGCTACCTCCAGTAGACGACTATAGCATTTTTGCTTGTCCAGCCCCGTTGCGGTCAAGGCACCGACTGGACAGACCCGCCAGCAATAGCCACAATCAAGACAGGGCTCTGGTGGCGGTGCCGGGGGCAGCTGGGTTGACAGCCAGTCGGGAGGGGCATCAGTCACCAGACTGCCAAAGCGCCCGGCACAGCCAGCTGCCGTGATGGCCTGCTGGTGGCGGCCAAAGACAGCCAGACCGGCGGCAACTGCCAGGCTTTTGTGGGACCAGGGAGCAGTCAAGGTCTTTTCATCAAAATTATGGGTAGCCGGTTGCCAGGCAGCATGATAACCTGCCTGTTCCAGCCAGTGAGCAATGGCCTGGTTAAATTGGCCGATTACCTGATTGGTCCGAACATAATATTCTGCCCAGAGGGGAGCGGTATCAGGTTGCTGGCGATTGGCAGCAATCACTTCTGGCGGGAAAGGTAGAAAATAAATGAGAATAGTCCGGGCTGAAGCCAGCAAATCTACGGGTTGAAGGTGATAGGGTAGATGATGATAAAGCTCTCCTAGCCCGGGATCGTCAACGGGCAGGAGGGCGAAAAGAGGAGGTCGGTAGAAACTGGCCCAGGGAGAAAAGAGGGTAGCTAAACTCATGTGAAAGCCTCCTTGCGTTGCTGTTTTTTACTATATTATAATTAAACAGAAGCAGGGTCAATTTTATTTGCCCGGAAAGGGGACAATAATTTATGAATGGACTGGAGATCAAAAGAGGAGATATCGTGCTGGCCCGGTATTTTTTTAACGACCGGGAGCGGACAGGGCCGGTACTGGTGATTCAGAATAACTGGGGCAACCGGGTCAGCCCGCTGGTAATTGTGGCTCCCATTGTACCCTGTAAACCGGGGGATTGTCTGGATGATCCCCTGCAAGTACCACTGGGGGCAGAGAATGCGGCAGAAACGGGTTTGAAAAACAGTTCGGTCTTGCTTAACGTTATTCTCACCATCGAACGCAAGCGTTTACTGGAGATAATCGGGAGACTGCCCGGGCGGCTGGTGCCCAAAATCGAGGCAGGTCTGAAATTTTCCCTGGGCCTGGAGCAAGGAGGAAACTGATGAAAAACAAAACCGTTGGTTTAATTATTAACCAACAAAAAATGGGAGCAGTGGAAACAGGAAACTATCTCCGCACTCGTCTCAAGGAGCTGGGCTGGCAAATCGACCAGGAGGAGGCCGATTTTGTCCTGGTGTTAGGAGGGGATGGTACCCTCCTGCAGGCCGCAAGGGACCTGGCACCCCGGGGTATCCCTGTTCTTGGTATCAATTTCGGCCAGCTCGGTTTTTTAACGGAAATCGAGGTACATGACCTGGACTGGGCCCTGGAGCGGCTGGCAGCGGCTGCCTACCGGATCGAGGAAAGGATGATGCTGGAGGCCCGGGTACAGCGACAGGGAAGGCTGCTGGAAACCGCTATTGCCTTAAATGACGTGGTAGTGACCAAGGGGGCTTTTGCCCGCCTGCTGCCACTGGATATTTTCGTCAACCGGGAACATGTCTCCACCATACCCGCTGATGGGATTATCGTGGCTTCTCCTACTGGTTCTACTGCCTATTCCCTGTCCGCAGGCGGGGCCATTGTCCCACCCCATCTGGAAGTGCTGCTGATTACCCCGATCTGTCCTCATTCTCTTACTTCCCGGCCCATGGTAGTGGGGCCTGAAGCCGAAGTCATGATCAGAGTGGGTCATTATGAGGGACAGGCTATGTTGACCGTAGATGGACAGCATGGAGTAGTGCTGGAACCGGATGATTTGATCTGTGTGCAACGGGCTGGGGTAAGAGCGCGGTTTATCAAGTTAACGGACCGCACTTTCTTCCAGGTCTTGCGCCAGAAACTGAAAGCGGGTGACCGGTGCAATGTCTAGTCCATTGGCAGGAGCGGTGGCTCTCAGCCACTTCTGGTTGGCTCAGGTAGTACGGCCAGGCGACCGGGCGGTGGACGCGACCTGTGGCAATGGCCATGATACGCAGTATCTGGCTGAACTGGTGGGGGAAAACGGCAAGGTCTGGGCCTTTGATGTTCAGGAGACAGCTATTAGCAATACCAAAGAGCGGCTAGAGGCAGCCGGACTGGCTGCCCGGGTAGAACTGATTCCGGATGGGCACCAGCATCTTAAGCGGTATGTTTCAGAGCCGGTCAAGGCAGTGGTTTTTAATCTGGGTTATTTGCCAGGCAGTGACAAAAGGGTGATTACCCTGGCCGAGACCACCCTTAACGCCCTGCAACAGGCAGTGGAACTGCTTTTACCGGGAGGAATAATTGCCATTGCTATCTATACAGGTCACGCTGGCGGTGAGGAGGAAGCCCGGGAGGTGGAGAGCTGGGCAGCGGCTTTACCCAGATGTTATAATGTTTGGTCACAGCGGCTGTTGAACCGCTCTCAGACAGCGCCCTATTTATTACTGGTGGAAAAAGGAGGATAATTGGCGATGAAGGCAATGCGCCAGCGCCTGATTTTAGATATCATTGAGGAGAAAGTTATTGAAACCCAGGAGGAACTAGCGGAGGAATTGCGGGCCCGTGGCATTGAAGTAACTCAGGCCACTGTGTCCCGGGATATCAAGGAATTGCGCCTGGTCAAGATTCCCACCGGAGATGGGACCTATCGCTATGGTTTGCCCCGGGATTCGGTAATTGAGCACAGTGAAGAGCGAATGCGCCGTATTTTTCTTGATTCCGTAGCTCATATAGACCACTGTGATAACCTGATTGTCATCAAAACCTTGCCGGGAACCGCCCAGGCGGTGGCCTCCACCATTGATGGGGCTCAGTGGGAGGAAATCATGGGGACGGTAGCCGGTGATGATACTATTCTGGTTATTGTTAAACCCAAAGAGGCAACTGAACAGGTGGTAACCCGTTTTAAAGAGATGATGCTGGGATAGGGGGTAGCGATGATGCTCCTCACCTTGTGTATCGAAAATTTTGCCCTGATTGAGAGGCTGGAACTGGAGCTGGCAGAAGGCTTCACGGTTTTTACCGGGGAGACCGGGGCTGGTAAGTCCATTATCATGGATGCCCTTGCCCTTTTGACCGGGGCTAGAGGGGCTACTGAATTTATCCGCCATGGGGCCCAGGAAACCAGAGTAAGCGGGGTTTTTTTGCCAGCTGACCGGGAAGGCTGGGTGGTAAAACTGCAGCAACAGGGGATTGAACCGGAGGAAGACGGCACTATTTTTCTGGAGAGGGTATTGAACCTGAATGGCCGCAGCCAGTGCCGCATTAATGGCCGTTTAATGCCTTTGAACCAGTATCGGGAGCTGATAGGTGGCCTGGCCGAGATTCATGCTCAGCACCAGCAGCAGTTTTTGCTCAGACCGGAACGGCACTTAGAACTGCTGGACCGTTATGCCGGGCGGGACCATTGCCAGCAGGTCAGGCAGCTTGTCCAATTGGCCCGGCGTTATCGCCAGCTGCTGGCAACAAAGGAGGAACTGCAGGCCAGCGGCCGGCAGCGCTGGCGGGAAATAGATTTACTCCGTTACCAGCTGCAGGAAATCGATAAGGCCCAGTTACAACCCGGGGAAGAGGAAGAACTGCTGGAAAGGGTACAATTGCTGGGTCAGGCGGAGAGGTTGGCCCAGTCCTGTGGCAGGGCCTATGAACTGCTGGCGGCAGGAAGTGGCCGTCAGCCGGCTGCTTTGGACCTGCTGGCCCAGGTGATGGAGGAAGTGAAACAGCTGGCTCGCCTGCATCAGGGAGCAACTCCGCTGGCTACTGAGGTGGAGGAGTGCTATTATCGCCTGGAAGAGCTGGCCCGGGAGCTGAACCGTTATCAGGAAAAAATCGAGTTTGACCCGGAAGGGCTGGAACTGGCTCAGGAGCGACTGGATCTGATTAAACAGCTCTGTAAAAAATATGGCAGTACGGTGACGGATGTGCTGGCTTACCGGGAACAGATCAAACTGGAGCTGAACAAACTGGAACAGGCGGAAGAGAATCTGGAGGAAATCCAGCTACAACTGGAACAGCTGGAACAAGAGGGGAAAGAGCTGGCAGAGGTGGTCAATGGGCAAAGAAGACAGGCCGCTATTCTCCTGGCCAGAGCGATTGAAAATCAATTAGCGGATCTGGCCATGGCCGGTTCCCGTTTCTCTGTCCAGCTGTCTCCAACGGAACACTGGAGCCAGAACGGTGGCAGCGATGCGGAATTTTTCCTCAGCCCCAACCCGGGAGAACCTCTGAAGCCCCTGGCCAAAATCGCTTCTGGTGGGGAATTATCCCGGATTTTACTGGCTTTACGCACTGTTTTGCTAACTGAGGAACCGGGAATCACCCTGGTTTTTGATGAAGTGGATGCTGGCTTGAGCGGGGCAGCAGCCCGCAAGGTAGGAGAAAAGCTGGCCCAGCTGGGCCAGCAGTATCAGGTCCTGAGCATCACCCACTCTCCGGCGGTAGCAGGTCTGGCTGATCAACATTTCTACATTTATAAAGAAGTAGTTGGGGAAAGAACTTTTACCCGGGTCAAAACTCTGGCAGCGGAGGAAAGGCTGACAGAACTGGCCCGCATGGTAGGTGGCGAACATACGGGAGAACTTCTGAAAGCGCAGGGCTAAGGCTCTGCGCTTTTGCATATTTAAGTCCCTGAGCAGGCAAACTATGGTCGGAAAAGAATTGGCGGGAAAGGATGAAAAAAATGGAACGCAAAACCCTGCTAGGGATGCTGATGATCTTCCTCTTACTTCTGGGCTGGGGCTGGCACTGGGCAGAACAAAGTTTGCCAGCCATCTCCCGCACTCTGTTCTGGGGGAGCTCCGGGGCAGATGTAAGGTCTGTTCAAGCCAAACTCAAGGCCTGGGGGTATTACACGGGGCCAATTGACGGGATCTACGGGTCATCGACCTGGACGGCGGTGAGAAAATTCCAGCGGGCTAATGGATTGACTCCTGATGGAGTAGTCGGGCCTGCCACTCTGAAAGCTATGGGCCTCTGGACTTCTCCAGCCAGGGCAGTGCGGACCACCACAACAATCAGCCGGGGGCTGATGCGGCGCAATGACCTGACTTTACTGGCTCGCCTGGTACAGGCTGAAGCTGGTGGGGAACCCTATGAAGGACAGGTAGCTGTAGCGGCAGTGGTTTTAAACCGGGTGGCCAGCCCCCTGTTTCCCAACACTATAGCTGATGTGATTTTTCAGCCTCTGGCCTTTGAGAGTGTGTCCAATGGACTGATTAATAGGCCGCCTTCAGCTACAGCCCTGCAGGCAGCCCGGGATGCCTTGAATGGCTATGATCCTACCCAGGGAGCTCTCTTCTTCTGGAATCCCAGTAAACCGGTAAGCAGCTGGATCTGGTCCCGTCCGATTATTCGCCGGATTGGAGACCATGTGTTTGCGCGCTGAGAGGAGATGATGGTATGCGTGGACAGAGAATAGCGATTTTTTTGCTCAGTTTGGGCTTACTAGGAGTAGGCTGGTGGGGCTGGCAGCAAAAAATGATGAAAGAGGATCTGGAAAAACTGTTAAGTAATCACTATCAACGTTCCTTTTATAATTTAGCCGACCATGTAGGCAATGCCGAGATGCTACTGGGCAAAAGCCTGGTGGCAATGGATCCTAAGGCCAATGCGGCTATACTGGCTGACCTCTGGTATGAGGCGATCACTGCCCAGGAAAATCTGGGTCAGCTGCCATTGAGCAATTCCACCACAGTTAAAACAGCCAAATTTCTAAACCAGCTAGGGGATTATGCCTATTTTCTCAATAAACGCAATGCTGAAGGCAAGTTACCGGGGAAGAAGGAAAGAGAGCAGCTGCAAAAACTCTATCGCCAGGCCCAGAAGCTGAATGCCGAATTGCAGGTGGCAGTCCAGGATGTGCAGGATGGGCGGGTTTATCTGGCCGAGGTGCGCCGGGAAAGCGGCAGTACCCTGGGGCGTCAGGCCCGTAAACCGCAGCCGCTGGATATGAAGCCAGTTGCCAAGGCAATGCAGGATACACCTGCATTAATATACGATGGGCCTTTTTCCGAACATTTAGAACGGGCCTTGCCGCGGGGCTTAAGCGGGGAAAATATCACCCTGGCCCGCGCTATGGATATTGCTCGCAGTTTTATTGATGGTCAGGGCAAGGTCTGGGAAGTGCGGACTAAAGGGGATGTCAGGGGGAAAATCCCCGCCTTCAGTCTAGAACTGGTGCCGGCCGGGAAAACCTCAGAAGAACGGATAATTATGGACATTAGCAAAAAAGGCGGTAAAGTTATCTGGATGTTACACCGGCGCAAATTGGCTGAACCCGTACTCTCGGCTGAGGAGGCGGAAAAACGGGCAGTAGCTTTTGCCCGCTTGCGGGGTTATGATAACCTGGCACCCACTTATGTTTTACGGGAAGACGGAATTGCCACGGTGGCCCTGGTGGCGGTTCAGGACGGGGTGTTGCTTTATCCTGATCTGGTAAAGATCAAGGTAGCCCTGGACAATGGACAAATCCTCGGCTTCGAGGCTACTGGTTATCTGATGTCCCATATTCAGCGCCAGTTGCCCCCTGTCCTGGTTAAACCGGAAGCTATCAAGAAAAAACTGCCTCCGGAGCTGAAAGTGGAACATATTAAGCTGGCTTTGATTCCCACTCCCAGCCGCAATGAAATTCTCTGCTGGGAAGTGAAAGGCAAACTGGCAGGCGAATTGTATTATGAATATTTTAATGTAAAAAATGGTAGTGTCGAAAAGGTTTTAAAGGTGATTGAGACACAATTTGGTTCACTGACCATGTAAAAATTTGCTGCAGGCTTTTTAGCCTGCATTTGTTTTTCTTTCCCTGTTTTAAAGCGGCAGTATAAGAAAATAAGGAACAGGACAAGTTATGATTAGCCGCAAAAATCGCTTAAAGGAGGTGTCATTTAAAGCAATCAGGTCATAAAGGAGGGAAATAGGGTGAGGAAAGGTATTTTGCTGATTTTCCTGCTGATTTCCGCCTTCATTCAGGCTCCAGTCCATTATTTTTCCGCTTTGCCTACCGCCCAGCAAGCAGTGGTGGGAGAAAAACTTACCCTCGCCATCAACTGGCCTAAAACCTGGCAGCGCTTTTTGCAAATCGTTAATGTTAATTACTCACCGGCTATTTCCTTGCAACAGGGTCAACCGGTTGCCAGAGAACCGGGAGAAGCCGAACTGGCGGTAAAATTGTTTGGGTTTTTACCGTTGCATCGCTTTACTGTCAGGGTTCTGCCGGAGATGCATTTGATACCCGGGGGACAGTCTATCGGAGTATTATTAAAATCCAGGGGTGTAATGGTAGTAGGTTATGCACCTATTACCAGTGAGGGGGAAGAAAAAATATATCCGGGCCGGGATGCCGGGGTGTTAATTGGAGATACCATTCTGGCTATCAATGGGAAAAATATTAACAATGAGAAGGAAATGGCAGAGATAATTACACAAATTGGGCAAAAAGGAGAAAAAGCTATCCTTACTATTGAACGGCGCGGTACCCGGTTACAGGTGGCCGTAACTCCGCGTTTTTGTCCCGAAACCCAGAGTTATCGGATTGGTTTATACATTCGGGATAGTGCTTCTGGAGTTGGCACTCTTACTTTTATTGAACCCAAAAAAGCTTATTTTGGTGCCCTGGGTCATATAATAGCCGATAGTGATACCAGTGAACCCATTGACATCCGGGAAGGCAAGATTGTACGAGCAGTAGTACAGGCCATTCATAAAGGCAAAGAAGGATTTCCTGGAGAAAAATTGGGAGTTTTTGTGGACGATGGCAGCTGGTGGGGTGAAATTACCCATAACACTCAGGTAGGTATTTTTGGCAGGATTTATGGCAAGTTTCCTGCCAGCCGGCCTCTGCCAGTAGTAAGCAATAACCAGGTAGAAACAGGACCGGCCCAAATTTTAACAGTTATAAATGGCGAAAAAGTAGAAGCCTTTACCATCAACATAAAAAAATTGTTGCCCCCTGATCGACCGGATGGTAAGGGAATGGTGGTGGAAATTACCGATCCCAGGCTTTTAAAAGAAACAGGCGGAATCATTCAGGGTATGTCTGGTAGCCCCATAATCCAAAAAGGTCGAATTGTGGGAGCGGTTACTCATGTTTTAGTCAATAATCCCCGTTTGGGTTATGGATGTTATATCGAAAAAATGTTAGAAGAAGCGGGCCTTGTCGAAACATGGAAAAAAGCCGCCAGTTAGGCGGTAAATTTTTTTGTAGAAATTGTTTATGCAATAAAAGCAGGAATAACCAGTCTAGCGTCGAATGGAATTATAGACAATAAAAAGAAAAAGAAGTGGTGTACAGGGGGCGAAAAGATGATGTACAAAGATGTGAAAATCCTCTTAGTTGATGATAACCGGGAATTTTGTGATATGTTGAGCAAACACCTGACCCGGGATGAGGATTTCATTCTGGTCGGAGTAGCTCATAATGGACTGGAAGCTCTGGAGCTAATCCAATCGGAGCAACCAGATTTAATCATTCTGGATTTAATTATGCCTCATTTGGATGGGATTGGGGTACTGGAAAGAATGCAGACCCTGGATCTGCCGAAGCGGCCTAAAATTTTAATGCTTACCGCTTTTGGTCAGGAAACCGTGACCCAGAAGGCAATGCAGCTGGGGGCAGATTATTACCTGTTGAAACCCTTTGATTTCAGTGTTTTAAGCCATCGCATCAGGCAAATGGTGGACACCGGCTATACCATTCCTGCCTATACTCCTGTCGCCAAAACCAAAAACCTGGATGTGCTGGTGACCAACATCATCCATGAAATGGGAGTACCTGCCCATATCAAGGGATATCAATATTTACGGGAAGCTATTTTGATGGTGGTGGACCATGTCCATTTGTTAGGAGCGATTACCAAGGAACTCTATCCTGCCATTGCTGAGAAATACAATACCACTCCTAGCCGGGTGGAAAGAGCCATTCGCCATGCTATTGAACTGGCCTGGGACCGGGGCAATGTGGAGATGATGAACAAGTTCTTCGGTTACACAGTTAATAATGAAAGGGGCAAACCCACAAATAGTGAGTTTATCGCTATGATAGCCGATAAACTGCGTATAACTGCCAAAGTTAGCTAAGACAGCGAGGCTTGCCCTCGCTGCTCTTTTTTGCAAGGAGTTGCATAGAGGTAGTAAATAGGGTAAAATCTTTTTGAGGTGAAAAAACCATGGAAATCAAGGGCATTGCCCGTGTGGATAAAAAAACCAAGAACCTGGCCAAAAGAATCAAACCAGGAGAAATTGCGGTTATCAATCACCAGGATCTGGACGAAGTGGCAGCCATGAGCCTGGTTAAAGCCCGGGTAAAAGCGGTGGTCAATGCTGCAGCCAGTATCTCCGGCCGTTATCCCAACCTGGGGCCCAGGGCCCTTTTGCAAAACGGAATCCCCCTGATTGACCTGGCCGGGGAAAGTATCATGGAAACCCTGCGGGAAGGGCAACAGGTGCTGATAAAAGAGAACGGGGAAATTTGGGTGGGCGATAAATTGGCCGGTTTTGGGCAATGGCTGACTATTGATGAAGTGGAACGGCAGCTGGCCAATGCCAAGGCCAATATCGCCGGGGTTCTCAAGGATTTCCTAGAAAATACCCTGCAGTATGCCGAGAAGGAACAGGGATTGATTCTGGGGGAAGTGGCTATTCCGGAAACCAGGACTCAGTTTGCTGGTCGGCATGCCCTGATCGTAGTGCGGGGGCAGAATTACCGGGAAGATTTGCTGGCTATTAAAAGCTATATCGATGAAGTTAAACCGGTGCTAATCGGTGTGGACGGTGGTGCTGATGCCCTGGTGGAGTTTGGTTATTGCCCTGATGTGATTGTAGGGGACATGGACTCCATTTCTGATGAAACCCTGGCCTGTGGGGCAGAGTTGATCGTTCATGCCTATCCTGACGGTCGGGCGCCTGGGCTGGCCCGAGTGCAGCGACTGGGTCTTGAGGCCAGAACTTTTCCCGCTCCTGGCACCAGTGAGGATATAGCCATGCTACTGGCCTATGAAAAAGGTGCTGAATTGCTGGTAGCGGTGGGTACCCATTCCAATTTCATCGATTTTCTGGAAAAAGGCAGAAAAGGGATGGCCAGCACTTTTCTGGTGCGTCTGAAAGTGGGGTCCATTCTGGTAGATGCGCGGGGTGTAAATCGGCTTTATCGGCACCGGCTCAAACCCAGGCATGTGGTGGAAATCGTGGTGGCGGCCCTCATTCCCATCTTTATTATTATCGTCACGGCACCCGCTACCCGCGAGCTGGCGCGCTTGATGTATTTGCAGCTTAAATTACTGCTGGGGATTTAACTGGAGAGGAGTCTTAAGGCAATGTTTGATTTGCGCTACCATATAGTTTCCCTGGTAGCTGTCTTTTTGGCCCTGGGGATAGGGATTCTGATTGGCTCTGCCATGGAAACGGATAATACCCTGATCCAGCAACAAAAGGTATTGACCGATCGCCTGGCGGCTGATCTGGAAAAACTGCGGGGTGAAAACAAGGAGGCCATGGAAAAACTGGCCAAAGAGCAAAAGGAATCGGCACAACAAGAGGAATTTGTTAAAGAGGTTCTGCCGGTTTTGATTAAAAATCGCCTGACTGGCTACCGGGTGGCCATAATCGATACCGGTGATTATGGCTTTAATGATGACTTGCTGGATATTTTGAAAAAGGCAGGGGCGGTGGTAACCAGCACTTCGGTGCTAAGCCGGGATTTCGTGCTGGCTGATCCGCAATTACAAAAGGAAGTAGCGGCTTTTCTGGGAGTAGACCCCAACAGCCAGGCGGCCATAGTTAAGGAAATGACCTGGCAGGTAACCCGGGGTCTGGTAGTTGGAGATAATCTGGCGGTCATCAAGTTTCTGACCGATAAGAAACTGCTTAAAATTACAGGAGCCTACGGGCAGCCGCTGCAAGGGGTGATTATTATCGGAGGCAGTCAGCAACCCCAGACCGCTCAGTTCCGGGTAGAGAATATTGATTTGCCCCTGATTGAAGCCCTGCAGCAAAAAGGGATCGAAATTTTCGGAACCGAATATTCCAGGGTGGCAGTTTCCTACATGAAAAATTATCAGCGTTATAAGATTTCCACTATTGATAATATCGATACCCCCATGGGCCAGGTAGCACTGGTAGCAGCCATGGAAGGACGGCCCGGGGATTATGGTATCAAGGCAACTGCCGGCCGGCTGTTGCCGGATTTGAACAGGGAGGTTAAAAGGATTGTCTTGCCAGGATCGGTACCAGGTGCTGGTGTTAGTGCCAGCCCACAATGAGGAAAAAAAGATAGCTGCTACGGTTAAAAGCGCTTTGACCATTCCGGGAGTGACCCGGGTAGTGGTGGTGGATGATGCTTCTACTGATCGCACAGCTGAACTGGCCGAGGCGGCTGGAGCAGAGGTGATTCGCCTCTCCCGCAATCTGGGAAAAGGAGGAGCTCTTAACCGCGGATTGAAAGAATTCCGGGAAGATTTGCTTTTGCTACTTGATGGCGATCTGGGGGAAACAGCGGCTGAAGGGGTTAAATTGCTGACTCCTTTACTGGAGGGACGGGCGGAGATGACCATTGCCCGTTTTCCCAGGGCCAGCAAAAAAGGGGGCTTTGGGCTGGTCAAAGGCCTGGCCCGCTGGGGGATCCAGCGTTTAAGTGGCTACCTGCCCCAGGCCCCATTATCCGGACAGCGCGGGCTAACCCGGAAGGCGATGGCGACGGCAGGCGGTTTCGCTGAAGGTTATGGTGTGGAGGTAGCTTTGACGGTGGCGGTAGCCCGGGCGGGACTGCCCATTCTGGAGGTAGAATGCGCCATGACCCATGATGAGACCGGTCGTGATTTGGCCGGTTTTTGGCACCGGGGACGGCAATTCTATCACGTAGCGCGCACCCTCTGCTATTTGCACAGGAGGTATAGATAATGGTTTGGTGGATACTGGCTCTTGCTGGTGCAGGTCTGACCAGGTTGATCCTGCCGTCCCTGTTTGCCATCTGGCAGCAAGCGGGTTTTTTGCGTCCCAATTTTCGCGGTGAACAGATTCCGCTGGGGGTTGGGGTTTTTCTGCCTCTGGTCTGGCTGATACTATTGCCAGGGGTAGTTTGGCTGGTTCCTGAGCAGCGGGATCATGGCCTGCAACTACTTCTGGCGGTAACCTTTCTTACCTTGCTGGGTATGCTGGATGATGTGCTGGGGTCCCGCCGGGTAAGTGGGTTAAAAGGTCATCTGGGCAGTCTGTTCAGGGGCAGGATAACAACAGGAGCTTTAAAAGCAGTCATGGGAGGCTGGCTGGGTCTGGTACTGGCCTGGCTGGAATTCCAGCCCCGAACCGGGATTGGGTGGATTCAAACAGTGCTGGCCGGCCTGATGGTAGCCCTTTCTATCAACGCTATCAATCTGCTGGATTTGCGACCAGGCCGGGCGGTCAAGGGTTTTTTGCTTTTTGGCGGTTTACTGGTTTTGCTTTCCGGTCTGGCAGCGGCGGCGGGTTTTTGGCTGGTAACGGCCGGCATGCTGGTTGCCTATCTGCCTGCTGATTTAAAAGCCCGCTGTATGCTGGGGGATACAGGAGCCAATCCACTCGGGGGGATTCTGGGATTATCAGCCCTCTGGGCCTTGCCTGCCTGGGGACAGCTGGGCTGGCTTCTCTTTCTGATCGGCTTTCATTTTTTGACGGAAAAATATTCTTTGACTGAGCTTATTGCCCGCACGCCCTGGTTGGATTATATAGATAGATGGGGCCGGGAGTAACGGGAGGCAGCAAGAGGGGGAGGACTGGGCGATATGGAAATTAGCAGCAGGGAACTGGCAGTGATCCTGGATTCCACCCATGATGGCATGATCGCTGTAAACAGGGAGGGAGCTGTTACCCTCTTCAATGCAGCGGCAGAGCGTTTGACCGGACTGAAGCGGGAAGAGGTAATTGGCCGCAAAGCCCAGGAAGCTATTCCCAATACCAGACTGCATATTGTGCTGGAGACAGGCGTGCCGGAGCTCAATCAACAGCAGCATCTTGGTAAAACCACCATCATAACCAACCGGGTCCCTGTGAAAGATGAAGAGGGACGGGTAGTGGGGGCGGTGGCGGTTTTCCGCGATGTGGGGGATTTTGAAGCTCTGGCAGAAGAGTTGACCAATGTACGGCAAATCAAGACTATGCTGGAAGCCATTATCAATGCCACCAATGATGCGATTTCGGTAGTGGATGAGAACGGCATGCAAATTCTGATCAACCCGGCTTACACCCGTTTGACCGGTTTGACAGAGGCGGATGTCCTGTATAAACCGGCCACAGTGGATATTGTGGAAGGGGAAAGCATGCATTATAAAGTGCTGCGCACCCGGCAGCCGGTACGGGGCGTGCGCATGAAAATTGGACCCAACAAGAAGGAAGTTATGGTGAATGTGGCCCCGATTATCGTCAATAATGAATTAAAAGGCAGTGTTGGGGTTATTCACGATTTATCTGAAATCAAAAAACTGACAGAAGAACTGGAGCATGCCCGCCGTCTGATTCGCCATCTCGAAGCCAAATATACCTTTGATGATATTATCGGTCAGAGTGAGGAACTGAAACTGGCTGTGGAACAGGCGGAAAGGGCGGCAGCTACTCCTGCTACCGTTTTGCTCAGGGGGGAAAGCGGCACAGGCAAGGAGTTGTTTGCCCATGCCATTCATAATGCCAGTACCCGCAGCAGCCAGAAGTTTATCCGGGTCAATTGCGCCTCCCTTACTGATACCTTGCTGGAAAGCGAGCTTTTCGGATATGAGGAAGGGGCCTTTACCGGAGCGGTAAAAGGCGGAAAACGGGGGCTGTTTGAGGAAGCCAACGGGGGTACCATTTTCCTGGATGAAATCGGGGAGATTTCCTTGACCTTACAGGCCAAACTGCTCAGGGTCTTGCAGGAAAAGGAAGTGCGGCGGGTCGGGGGCACCAAGGCTGTTCCTGTGGATGTCCGGGGAA
>NZ_BDLR01000037.1:0-22970 GCF_002049395.1 Carboxydocella sp. JDF658
TCCTTAATTACATATAATTACATAAATGTCATATATACCATAATGCGTAATGACCAAAACATAGTTGACTACCATTCATAAAATTAATGCAACGCTACTGTTCAAGTTTAGAAAAATTATTATCCATATTGAAATACGAAGTATATTTTTGAGGAGTTCTTAACAGGTTTATTTTACTCATAATTATCTCTCCTCTAATCATTTCCGTATCACCACCTTATCATATAGTTGTTTCTCCTGTCAATATTTTCAGGGGCAATGATGAGATATATAATTTTATACAGAAATTATCCCACAATAATGATATTCCAAAACCTTTTGCTAAATAAAAATATCCGGCAAAACAGTGGTCGCCGGATATAAACTATTACCTCTACTGGTTCATCCGTATTAAGAAGACAACTTAGGTCAACGCTATGCTTTTTTATTTATATTTTATCATACCAGGAAAAACCAAATCAAAAAAAGCCTGGCGAACCCTTTAAGTTCACCAGGCCGTCTTATTCAAATCTGGCGGAGAGAGTGGGATTCGAACCCACGAGACGGGTTTTGGCCCGCCTACTCGATTTCGAGTCGAGCGCCTTCGACCAGCTCGGCCATCTCTCCGCATGGCTCACGCCCTATATTGTAGCACATTTTTATCAGCTTCACAACTACAAGTTTTGACAACAAAACCCGGGCCTAAACCCGGGCATCTCTCTGCTTATTCAGCCTTAACTTCCGAAAAAACTCTTTCATCAGTTCCTGGCACTCCTCCGCCCGTACCCCGGCAGTCACTTCCACCTGATGATTCAAGCCCGGATGCCGGACCAGATCCATTAGACTATCTACCGCCCCAGCCTTGGGATCGGCGGCGCCATAAACCAGCCGTTCAATGCGGGCCTGGACAATGGCCCCGGCACACATAGGACAGGGTTCAATCGTTACATACAGGGTAGACTCGGTCAGGCGCCAGCCCCCCAGTTTACGGGCAGCTTCCCGTATAACCAGCATTTCAGCATGGCCAGTGGGATCCGGGGCCAGTTCCCGCCAGTTGTGGGCAGCAGCCACTACCTCACCCCGGCGCACCAGCACAGCGCCAATGGGCACTTCCCCCAGGGCCATAGCCTTTCTGGCCTCAGCCAGGGCCAATCCCATGTAATATGCATCATCGTGCTCCAGCTGCATCGCAATTCCCTCTGATGGTGTCCTCGTCAGGAGTCGAACCTGAATCTACCGCTTAGGAGGCGGTTGCACTATCCGTTGTGCTACGAGGACGGAAAATGGCGCGCCCGGCAGGATTCGAACCTGCGACCACCAGATTCGTAGTCTGTTACTCTATCCAGCTGAGCTACGGGCGCACAAATGGCGGAGAGAGAGGGATTCGAACCCTCGATACGGGTTTTAGCCCGTATAGTCGCTTAGCAGGCGACCGCCTTCGACCTACTCGGCCATCTCTCCAGCTTCTGACTGGCGGAGGGGGTGGGATTCGAACCCACGGAGCCCGTCAAGGACTCAACGGTTTTCAAGACCGCCTCCTTAAACCGCTCGGACACCCCTCCGCGATACATAAAAGAGTATAGCATAAGCTATTTTTCCTGTCAATAAACTCTGTTTAATTGCCTGTTAACTACCATTGCAGCCAGCAACATGAAAAAACAAACTGCACTGAGCCAGAGCCAGCCGCCCCATTGCCAGACATAACCCAGAAAGTAGCCACCAGCAGTTCCCCCCAGATAATAGCAGAGCAAATAGAGAGCCGAAGCCGCTGCCCGGGCCTGTCTGGCTTTACGGCTGACCCAGTTGCTGGTTGCGGCATGGGCAAAGAAAAAGCCAAAACAGAAGAAAATCAAGCCCGCTACAATCAAAAACAGCGGTTTCAGTATCATCATGACCAGGCCCAGTGACATCAAGACCAGACCGGTTAAAATGCGTTGCGGTATGGTCAGTCTGCCATCCAGCCGCCCCGATAAAGTGGAACTAAAGGTACCGGCCAGATAGGTTAAATACAAAAAGCCGGTAGCAGTAGCAGAAAAATAATAAGGAGCCTGTTGCAGGCGGAAACCCAGATAATTGAAGAGGCCAACAAAAACAAATAAAATCATGCCACCTAGAAGAAAAGCATTACGCAAAACAGGATTAGACCAGTGTTCCTTGATCTCCGCCAGTGCTTTCTGCCCGCTGAAGGGCCGGCTGCGAAAATGCCGGGAGGGAGGTAGCCACCAGAGGAAAAGCACATAACCCAGAAGGCATAAGCCCCCCAGGACTAAAAAGGCATAACGCCAGCCCCAGTAATCGGCAATCACGCCGCTGATAATCCGGCCACCCATACCGCCAATGGAATTGCTGCTGATAAACATTCCGATAGCAGCAGCCACAGCCCTCTGTTCATATTCCTCCCCAATGTAGGCATAGCCAAGGGCCGGTAAAGCGGCCAGAAATACTCCCTGCAAAGCCCGTAACAGAACCAGCTGAGGAAAGTTCTGCACAAACACAGCCGCAAAAGCCAGCAGGGCTGTTAATAGCAAACCGGCAGCCATGATCTTTTTTCTGCCCCAGGCATCGGAAACCGTTCCAAAAACCAGCATAAACACGCTCAGGGTGAAAATCACCGCCGAAACAGTCAAGCCAGTCTCGGCCGGTTTGACCCCAAACTCCCGGGTAAAAAGGGGCAAAAGGGGCTGGGTGAAATGCAAATTGGCAAACACCGCCATCCCCCCGATGCTCAAGGCAATATTGGCTTTCAGATATTCCCGGCTACCTGCCTGGATCCTGGTCTTGCTTGCGACTTCTCTGCTCTCCCCCATAGCTGTCTCCCTTCCCCGTAAATGAGCTAACAGACACGGGCACTATACCCGTGTCTGTCCCTTTTTCTATCTAATTACTTCCAATCCACCCATGTAGGGCCGCAGGACTTCCGGTATCACTACCGAACCATCTTCCTGCTGATAGTTTTCCAGGATAGCAGCCAGGGTTCGGCCAACAGCCAGCCCTGACCCGTTCAGGGTATGGACATATTCCGGTTTGGCTTTGGCATCCCGGCGGAAGCGAATACCAGCCCGCCGGGCCTGGAAGTCTTCGAAATTGGAACAGGAGGAAATCTCCCGGTAGGTATTGTAACTGGGCAGCCAGACCTCCAGGTCATAGGTTTTGGCCGATGAAAAGCCCAGGTCACCGGTACACAATACCACTACCTGGTAAGGCAGGCCCAGCAGTTGCAGCACCCGTTCCGCATTGTTGACCAGTTTTTCCAGTTCCTCATAGCTGTCTTCCGGTTTGGTGAATTTGACCAGCTCCACTTTGTTGAACTGGTGCTGGCGAATGAGGCCGCGGGTATCCCGGCCGTGGGCCCCGGCTTCGGCCCGGAAGCAGGCACTGTAGGCACAGTGATAGATGGGCAGCTGACTGCTATCTAAAATCTCTTCCCGGTACAGGTTGGTAACCGGAACCTCAGCGGTAGGAATCAGGTAGTAATCTGTCCCTGAAACAGCAAACATGTCTTCCGCAAATTTGGGCAGCTGCCCGGTCCCGGTCATGCTTTTGCTATTGGCCAGAAAGGGTGGGAAAACTTCCACATAGCCATGTTCCCGGGTATGTAAATCCAGCATGAAATTGATCAGCGCCCGTTCCAGACGGGCCCCTGCCCCCTTGAGGAAGGTAAAGCGGGTGCCGGTCACCTTGCCGCCCCGTTCAAAATCCAGAATGCCCAGGGCTTCCCCGATTTCCCAGTGAGGTTTGGGTTCAAAATCAAATTGCCGCGGTTCTCCCCAGCGCCGCACTACCGGGTTATCGTTACTGTCAGCGCCAACAGGAACGGAGCTATGGGGTACATTTGGGATAGTCAGAACGATTTCTTCCAGTCTGGCTTCGATTTGAGCCACCTGCTCATCCAGTTCCTTGATGCGATTGCCCACTTCCTTCATAGCCGCCATCAGCTCAGTAGCATCCTGACCCTGTTTTTTCAAACGGCCAATTTCTTCCGAAGTGGTATTGCGCTGATTTTTCAGCCGCTCAACTTCCACCAATAACTTCCGTCTCTGCTCATCTAGTTGCAGGAACTCCTGCAGGGAAACCGCTGCCCCCCGGTTCTTTAAAGCCTGTTCCACTATTTCCGGGTTCTGGCGGATGAATTTGATGTCCAGCACGAATTTCGCCTCCCATTTCCTTGATTAAGGAATATTTTACTATATCTATTCCTGTTTGGCAAAGGGCTTTTGCTGGCATTATGCATACATTATACCTGGTCGCAGGAAAAGTATCCCCACTTCCATTGCGGAAGTGGGGATAGGTGTTATAATGCCTTCTGATCGACATCCCAGATCAGGGAGCCCAGATGACAGGTATCATTGAGTTTACTTAGCCGCCAGCGACCATCTGGCAGGTATTCCACCACATTGATACAGGTGTTATCCTGGCGGAAGAGCCAGAAGTTGGCCAAATCCATGCCCAGGGCATAACAGAAGAAAGCGCGGATAGTGGCATCATGGCTCAGTACCAGCACCGTCTCCCCGGGATGGCGTTTGGCGATCATCTCCAGAGCTGCTACTGCCCGATCCTGGACCTGCTTAAGGCATTCCCCGCCCCCGGGCATGGTGATTTGATGGGGAGCGGATTGCCAGATCTCCAGTTCCACTCCGTATTGTTCCTTTACCTCATGGGCATACAGCCCCTGCCAGCAGCCATGGTGAATTTCCGTCAATCCCTCCACGATTTCCACCGGCAGCTGATGCTTTTCTGCAGCTTTTCTAGCAGTTTCATAGGCCCGGCTCAGCGGACTGGAATAGACAGCGGTGATGGGTAATTTAGCCAGGGCCTCAGCCAGCCTTTCCGCCTGCTGCCAGCCCAGCGGGGAAAGTTCAGTGTCCAGCTGGCCCTGATAACGCCCTTCCCGGTTCCAGTTGGTTTCACCATGGCGGGCAAGAATAATTCTGGTCATAAACTAAAGCTCCTCCCCGATTAGTTTTTCTATAAAGAAACGAACTTGACATCGATAATGCCATCTATTTTGGCTATTTCTCCTAGAATTGCCTCCGGTACCACATTATCCACCGCCAGCACCATCACAGCCCGGCCACCCACCTGTTTGCGGCCCACCTGCATTCCAGCAATGTTGATGTCATGCTCACCAATGAGGGTGCCCACCCGCCCGATGATCCGGGGCTTATCAATATGGGGGGCAACCAGCATGTAGCCTTCCGGCACCATGTCGATGCGATAACCGTCTATTAAGACGATGCGGGCATCATTATCCCGGAAGAGGGTACCGCCAACGGCTTTAGGACAGGGCCCGCCTGTCAGTTTGACGGTAATCAGGTTGGTATAGTCATGGGCCTCTTCTTCCCTGGTTTCCATGATGCGCAGGCCCCGCCCCTTGGCCAGCTGTACCGCATTGACATAACTGACCGGCACATCACTGTAGGATTCCATAATCCCCTTGATGATGGCGGTAGTCAGGGGAGCGGTATTGATGCAGGCTACATCCCCGGCATAGGTGATCTCGATATTCTCAAACTCGGAAGTGAGCTGGGAGATAAACTTGCCCAGCTTTTCCGCCAGGGCCAGATAAGGTTTAACCACCAGAGCATCTTCTTTGGGAATGGCCGGCATATTCACAGCATTCTGGGCCATGCCGCCCTGCAGGATGGTGACAATCTCCCGGGCCACATCCAGAGCCACATTGACCTGGGCTTCCTCGGTAGATGCCCCCAGATGCGGGGTAACTACCACATTGGGCAGTTCAAACAACGGGCTTTCCGTCGTGGGTTCCACTTCAAAGACATCCAGCGCTGCTCCGGCCACCTTACCTGTCTTCAGAGCCTCATACAGATCCTGTTCATTGATGATGCCACCGCGGGCAACATTGATAATCCGTACCCCCGGCTTCATTTTGGTCAGGGTTTCCCGGTTAATCAGGTTAACCGTTTCCTTGGTTTTGGGCAAATGCACGGTGATAAAGTCCGCTTCCCGATAGACATCCTCCAGGGACACCAGTTCCACCCCGATTTCCCGGGCCCGCTCATGGGTGATATAGGGGTCATAACCGATGACCTTCATGGCAAAGCCCTGGGCCCGTTTGGCCACCGCGGTACCAATCCGCCCCAGCCCAATAACCCCCAGGATTTTATCCCGCAGCTCCACGCCGGTAAATTCCTTGCGCAGCCATTTCCCCTTTTTCAAGGCCTCATTGGCCTGGGGTACATGGCGAGCCAGGGCCAGCATCAGGGCCAGAGTGTGTTCAGCCGCGGCAATGGTATTGCCATCGGGAGCATTGACCACAATAATACCATGCTGAGTAGCAGCCTGAACATCGATATTGTCCACCCCGACACCGGCGCGGCCGATTACCTTCAGGTTTACCCCCGCCGCAATAATGGGGGCAGTGATCTTGGTAGCACTGCGCACCACCACGGCATCATAGGCGGGAATCATCTCCACCAGTTGCTGTTCGCTCAGCTTTTCCTCGATTACGTCCACAGTAAACCCGGGTTCCCGCAAGATATCTATTCCTTTTTCACTGACACCATCTAAGACCAGTATCCGCATAAAAATCCCCTTTCCCCTTATCTAACTTCATTAACTGCGAAACCTCTTACCCTTCCAGAAATACCTTCTGGGCGGCAGCCACACCGGCACCCAGCTGTACCGGATAGCCCACTTCAACCAGGGCCATTTCCAGCGCCCCAATAGCCAGGATAATATCCAGCTTATCGGCATAACCCATGTGGCCGATCCGGAAAATCTTGCCCTTCAGTTTGCCCTGGCCACCGGCAAAAGTGACCCCGTATTTGGTACGCAATACCTTGCGCAGGTCTTCGGTATTGAGCTGGTCATTGCCCTTAACAGCAGTTACAGTATGGGAAGCTACTTCATCAGCAGCCAGCAACTCCAGGCCCAGTGCTCTGATCGCGGCCCGGGTAGCTTTTGTCATAAGGGCATGCCGGGCAAAGACTTCCGGTAAGCCTTCCGCCAGGATCATGTCCAGAGCAGCTTCCAGCCCGTAAAAGAGGGTAACATTGGGAGTCCAGGCGGTATTCCACTCCGCCATATTTTTTCTGGCCTGCTTCAGGCAGAAGTAGAAACGGGGAGCTTTGGCCGTCTCCATAGCCTGCCAGGCCTTTTCACTGACACTGACCAGAGCCAGCCCCGGCGGCAACATCAAGGCCTTCTGGCTACCGGTAACCATGATATCCACCTGCCATTCATCAGTGCGGATATCCATCCCGCCCATGGAGCTGACGGCATCCACCAGCAGGACAGCATCGGTTTTGGCCACCAGGGCTCCCAGACCCCCGATATCATTGGTCACACCGGTGGAAGTCTCATTGTGGGTAGCCAGCACGGCCCGGTACTGATTGGTAGCCAGCTTTTCCTCTACCTGTTTCAAATCAATGGCTTCACCCCAGGGGAACTCCAGAGCATCTACCTCTGCCCCGTATAAACGGGCGATTTTGGCAAAACGCTCGCCGAAGTTACCGGTAACCAGGGCCAGTACCTTGTCCCCAGGGCTGATCACATTGGCCACTGCCGTTTCCAGTCCCCCCGTACCGGACTGGGTGAGAATAAACAGGTCCTTTTCAGTCTGAAAAACCTGTTTGGCCTTTTTAATCAGCCGTTCGTGCAGTTTGGCAAAGTCCCCACTGCGGTGACCGATCATGGGCCGAATCATGGCCTGCTGGACCGCCGGTGGAATAGGTGTCGGCCCAGGAATCATCAGATACTTTTTGTCCTGCAACATTAAAATCAACCCCTCTCCCGGATTTAGATGATTATTATAAATAGAAAAGCTCTCATCCATAAAGCCTCAGCTTTAGGGACGAGAGCTTGTTCCCGCGTTGCCACCCTAATTGGCCAAAAGGCAATAATATCCCCTTGACCCTCTCGATGCGATAACGGCGCCACCGTATCCACTTACCAGGCCACGGCCCTTCGGTGGATCCCCTCCAGGGCGGATTCAGCAGTTCCCAGGACCGGTTCGCACCAACCACCGGCTCTCTTGCCTGTTTCCTGCCTATGTTCCCTTTCAACGGGTTACCCTTATGAGATGATGGTTAGATGGAATTATAAGAAAGGACCAATCTCCTGATTGGTCCTCTGGTCACTGCTGCTAAAAGGGTAAACGAAGCCACAAACGCATCCTGTCGCTCCCTGTCCTTTTGCCTGAGAGATTGACCTGCCGGCTGGCAGGCTTGCTCCTTCGGCGCCCGGTCTTGCCAGGTCTCTCCAGAGGTCTGTCCGGTTACAGTACCTGGCTCAAAAGCCACCTGAGAGTTTGAGCGGCATAATACCGCCTTGCCCCTTCGGCGGTAACGGGTAAACCCCGTTACCTTCTTCTGCAACCTTCATCCAGAAGCTGTATTCATTTTTGTTTACAATTATACGAAGACAAATGTCTTATGTCAAGTAACATTCACTTATTTTTTACACAAATCCACAAAATACTGATGCAAACGATAATCCTCGGTCAGCTCGGGATGGAAAGCCGCCGCCAGCGCCTTGCCCTGTCGGGCCAGGACGATCTTGTCCTGGAAGGTAGCCATTACCTCAACCCCGGAACCAACTCGTTCAATGTAGGGGGCCCGGATGAAAACCGCCCGCAGGGGCTGTGCTCCGATAGCGGGAACCGGCAAATCCACTTCAAAGCTGTCCACCTGTCGACCATAGGCATTGCGCTTGACAGTCATCTCCATCAAGCCCAGCCGCGGCTGTTCACTGCCCATAATCTCGGTTGCCAGCAGAATCAAGCCGGCACAGGTTCCAAAAACCGCCATCCCCTGCTGAAAACGCTCCTTGATTTCGGAGAGCAGGCCAAAATCCACCATCAATTTGCCGATGGTAGTTGATTCACCTCCGGGGATTACCAGCCCCGCCAGCTCTGCCAATTGCTCCTTTTTACGTACTTCAACAACTTCCACACCCAGTTTTTCCAGCACCAGCCGGTGCTCCCGAAAAGCACCCTGCAGAGCCAATACCCCGATTTTCATTTTACCAGCCCCGATCCTGCATTCTCATTTCTGGAGTAATAGTGGAAATATCGATCCCGACCATGGGCTCACCCAGGTCTTTAGAAACTTCCGCCAGTACCTGCGGATCATTGTAGTGGGTTGTGGCAGCTACAATGGCCCGGGCCCGTTTGACCGGATCCCCGGATTTGAAGATACCGGAGCCGACGAAAACACCATCACAGCCCAGCTGCATCATCAAAGCTGCATCAGCAGGAGTAGCGATACCGCCAGCAGCAAAGTTCACCACCGGCAACTTCCCGGTTTTGGCCACTTCCACCACCAGTTCATAGGGAGCGCCCATCTCCTTGGCTGCAGTCATCAGCTCTTCCTGGGGCAGCATCTGCAGACGGCGAATTTCTCCCATCACCGTGCGAAAGTGTTTGACTGCTTCCACCACATTACCGGTACCAGGCTCGCCTTTGGTCCGGATCATAGCAGCCCCTTCCCCAATCCGGCGCAGCGCTTCCCCCAGGTTTTTAGCCCCGCAGACGAAGGGTACCTTGAACTCCCATTTATTGATGTGGAATTTATCATCCGCAGGAGTGAGGACCTCGCTTTCGTCAATATAGTCCACGCCCAGGGACTCCAGGATCTGGGCCTCCACAAAATGACCGATTCGGCACTTGGCCATTACCGGGATGGTGACCGCATCTTGAATGCGCTTGATTACCGTGGGATCGGCCATGCGAGCAATTCCGCCCGCGGCCCGGATATCGGCCGGTACTTTTTCCAAAGCCATAACGGCACAGGCGCCCGCTTCCTCAGCGATTTTAGCCTGTTCCGGTGTAGTTACATCCATAATGACGCCGCCTTTCAGCATTTCTGCCAGGCCAGCTTTAACGCGAAAAGTTCCCCTTTCCATGATGTTCTTCCCTCCTACACTTTGTTCCTGAATATTTTACTACACTTTTCCTGCGCTGACAAGCTATCTGTACTATTCCGATAGAGAAAGTATAAAAAGTAAATGCCCGGCTCTCAATTCTGCCGGGCATGGCAAGATAAAATATTTCCTATTGTTTGGGTACATTCTCTCCGTGACAATCCTTACATTGATTGGTAGCTTTGCTGCCATTATGACATTTCAGGCAGACCGGCATTTTGATCCTGGGACTTCCTGGCTGCCGGGTGGAATGCACCAGACCAGCATGACAATCCACACAGTCTACTCCCTTCTGAGTATGATATTCATGGGGAACCACCAGCCCCCCCGGAGGAGAAATATCCCGCTGCCGGCTATGGCAATCCAGGCAGACCGCATTGGGCACTATGGTTTTCTTCTTGATGGGTTGATTGTAAAAACCGCGCCAGTGTTTATAAGCCAGCTCGGTCATGGGTACATTGGGATGGCATTTGAGACAGCCAATGCGGCCATGGGTAGATAAGCGCCAGGAATTGATCTGTGGTTGCATTTCATGGCAACTTCCGCAAAGGCTGTTTTCTTCTTTATTTTGGGTATAACCGATACTGCCTACGCTAAAAAAAGTAGCAATCAATAAACTCACTACCAGCATGGCCATCGTCAATGTACCCCAGACCCGAAATGTTTTGACCATTTTCCTGTCCCTCCTTTAGCTTAACCCCAGAGGCAAATATTCAGCCAGAAACCAGCCCAGGATGAGAAAGTAAATGATCATTTCAACGATAATCAAACCTTTGTTGCGACTGTGTTTGAAGACGGCCATGCCTCTCCCTCCTGTCCTTCCTCCGGTATCAGGATGATTTTTTCCTGCTCCTTTTTAATTCGCTCCAGTTCCAGGGGATGTTCGTGTTCCATTACCCTAATATCCATCAACCCATTAAACCAGGTTGTGCTGCCCGGGAAAAAATCGGGATTGAAGTGAACATTATAAAAATGCCAGACAAAGATAGCCAGAATGGCCAGTACCGCCTCATCACTATGACCAATCCGCCAGCAATCAATGAGCCAGCGGGGCATCAGGGCCGCTCCCCATTCCGGCATCATCATGAAAATACCGGAACCACCAATGATGAACATCCCCCAGAATACCGCCCAGTAGTCAAACTTCTCCTTGTAGGAATAGCGGTCAAACCGGGCTGGTTGGTCAGTAAGACCCAGCTGGTATTTCAGGTGTTGCACCAGGTCAGTTACATCCTTTAAAGTTGGCATAATGGCCCAGCCCAGATCTTTTTTAACCAGCATTTTGTAAAACATCCAGACCAAATGATAAATACTAACTGCAATCATGGTTAATCCGCTGCCGATATGAATATTGAGCATGGTATCCGGCCCGCCAAACCAGCGGGCAAGGGCCAGGGATAAACTGTTATCATGCCATTTAATGGGCAAGCCGGTAATAGTACAGAGAATAAAGGTAGAAAACATACCAATGTGGTGAATACGTTGATGAAGATTCCAGCGTCTAACTGCAGCCCGGTAGTGCCTTTTTTCCATTCCAACCCCTCCTAGTGTTGCTGTTCCCCGCTGGCCAGCGCATTTCTAAGCTTGCGATACAGTTCCAGCTGCATATGAATGATTAACAAAGTAACAACAATTATAGTTAACCAGACAAAAAACTTCAGGGTATAGTACATGGGAGCTCCTTCACCCTCTTTTTCCAGAAGAAAATGCTCTTTCCCCGCAGCAAAATTGACTTCAGGCTTAAAATGACATTTAGCACAGGTTTTTGGGGTATTGGTTTTGCTCACCGGCGAAGCCGCCATACCGGGCCCCTTAATTTCATGGGAACCATGACAATCCACACAGCTGGCCGCTTTCTGACTGCCCAGCAGAACCGCTTTGCCATGGAAGCTCTCTTCATAGGACTCCTTGATCCGCCCACTGTGACATCCTGCCGCAGTACAGGTATGGGGGATTTGCTGTTTGGCTACCAGCGCCAGGGCGTCTTCTTTTTTGCGGATATTGTGCACCCCATGACAGGCACTGCACCGCACCTTCCCGTTATGCACACTGTTGCTGTATACCGCAGTTACATCCTTATGACAGTCCCGGCAATTATTATCAATAGCTACTCGCATTTTTTCCCCGGTCAGGGCCCCGGTATGGGGATAATCAGTAATATCCCGATGACAGGTGGTACAGCGATTGGTTCCATGCTGGGAAACCAGATATTCCCCTTCATCAACATAAAGACTGACTATTTTGCCATCCATTTTGGTTTTCAGCCCGATGGCGCCATGGCAGCGCAGACAGCCTTCATTGAAGCGGCGATTTTCCGCCAGTTTGGCAGCAAATTGTTCTTCAGCTCCAAAAGCCGTCCCCTGTTTAAACCAGCAGAGGAACAGCCCCATTAATATCAGTAAGGTCAGCCTCAACGGGCTCATTGCTTTTTTCATTATTTCGCCTCCTTATCAGTACCCGTCTCACGGATGCACCATAACCCCTGCTACAGCAACGGAAATAGCTCCTATCCAGATCACCAGGGTCAGTAAAACAAACAGGAGCATACCCGAAACATTTCTGGTTTTAACCTTATAAAGGGTAACATAAGCACTCACTGCCAGAGAAAAAAGCAAACATAATACCCCCAGCGTTATTAATACAGCCTTTAACATGCTCAATCCCCCCTTACATCACCGCCGGCCAGACCAGACTGACGGCCAGCACAAAAGTTATTGCCGAAATGAGCACCCCCAGGAACATGGTTAACAGAGACCTTACCACTCCATTGCCAGCAGGCAACACATAGAACGCTACATATCCGCCTGAGCTAAAACCAAACACCAGTGAAAGAAGTGCACCAATTCCCAGCAAAGTTAACATTGGACAACCCTCCTCCACAAAAAAACCGAACCTCCCTGAGGCCCGGCCAGCTACCGGTCTCAGGACTTGAAAGTCTCCGGACTGGGTTTAACGGTATTTGGTTTCCCAGTTACTGCAATCTTCCCTAGTATCGATGATAATGAAGCGCTTGCAATGTCTGCATTTAATGTAGATTTTGGTACGTGCCCTTTGTGCAACGATTTTGCCACACATACAACGAACATCAGCCATTAAATGACTTACTTCCGCCCCTTCCTTGTGGGGAATAATACCTGCCACACCTTTCACCTCCTTCGCCAAAGAAAAAGACCGGTCAGGAGTTCCTGTCAGGAACTCCTGCCGGTCTCCGGACTCAAAGGTCTCTGGACTCTAGAATCACTATGAAGTTTTAAAATGAATAACAGGTTTGGTACGCATTTCATTTAAACGGATTAGAATAAACCTTTTGCAACGACGACATTTAATGATCAAGGTATTATCCACAACCTGACAGATCAGTTTACCACACTGACAATTGACATTGCCCATACAAAACTCACTTCCCTCCCCGGCAGTAAATCTTCGCTGACTTACCGCCTCTCCCAACCATAACCGCTGCAGGAGATTGTGGCCAATTTCACATTCGCGGCGCCGCTTGTTTGTGAAACTTTGTACGTATATTATTCTTCTTCGGTTGCAAAAATCCTGCTTATTGTCCTTCAATTTTTTAAATTTTCCTTCGAATTTATTCGACAAATTTTTTTGTTGACAACATGGGCATATCGGTGTATCATATTCTTTGCGACGGGGCGTAGCGCAGCTTGGTAGCGCACCTGCCTTGGGAGCAGGGGGTCGCAGGTTCGAATCCTGTCGCCCCGACCATCGCAATTCCAGGATATAATGCAAGAAAAAGTGTTGACAAACACGGAATGGTTGTGTAAAATACAGAAGTGCATATGGCCCCTTGGTCAAGTGGTCTAAGACACCGCCCTTTCACGGCGGTAACACGGGTTCGAATCCCGTAGGGGTCACCAGCCTGCCGGCGTAGCTCAACTGGTAGAGCAACTGACTTGTAATCAGTAGGTTGCGGGTTCAAGTCCTGTCGCCGGCTCCAGAATATCTATGGAGGAGTTCCCGAGTGGTCAAAGGGAGCAGACTGTAAATCTGCCGGCTGACGCCTTCGTAGGTTCGAATCCTACCTCCTCCACCATTTCGCTGGGGTGTAGCCAAGTGGTAAGGCAGCGGACTTTGACTCCGCCATGCGTTGGTTCGAATCCAGCCACCCCAGCCATTGTTTCATGAGCCATTAGCTCAGTCGGTAGAGCACCTGACTTTTAATCAGGGTGTCGCTGGTTCGAGTCCAGCATGGCTCACCATTATCCGCGCGGGTGTGGCGGAATTGGCAGACGCACTGGATTTAGGTTCCAGCGGGAAACCGTGGGGGTTCAAGTCCCTCCACCCGCACCAATTGTGGGCATTATGCGGAAGTGGCTCAGTGGTAGAGCATCGCCTTGCCAAGGCGAGGGTCGCGGGTTCGAATCCCGTCTTCCGCTCCAGGCGCCCGTAGCTCAGTGGATAGAGCGCAGGTCTCCGGAACCTGGTGCGTAGGTTCGATTCCTACCGGGCGCACCATCAGCTTGCCACTATAGCTCAGTAGGTAGAGCGCATCCTTGGTAAGGATGAGGTCACCGGTTCAATCCCGGTTAGTGGCTCCAGTTTAGCACGGAGAAGTACTCAAGTGGATCAAGAGGCAGCACTGGAAATGCTGTAGGGGGCGCAAGTCCCGCGTGGGTTCGAATCCCACCTTCTCCGCCAGTTTAAAATGCGGGTGTAGCTCAGTGGTAGAGCCCCAGCCTTCCAAGCTGGTTGCGTGGGTTCGATTCCCATCACCCGCTCCACTATCAACGCGGGGTAGAGCAGTTGGTAGCTCGTCGGGCTCATAACCCGAAGGTCGAGGGTTCAAGTCCCTCCCCCGCAACCAAACACGGGCGATTAGCTCAGTTGGTCAGAGCGCTTGCTTGACATGCAAGAGGTCACAGGTTCAAGTCCTGTATCGCCCACCATAAGTATGATGAAAACCGCTAGTTCAGGTTCGAACCTGATTAGCGGTTTTTTGTTTCATAGTACTGCTATTTATTTTTCTGTGCAGTCACAGTATAATGGAAATAGACAATTAATCCCTTTTAATACTTGAAAGGTGATAGCTATGGCTGGAATTCTTTTAAGTATTGACTGGGATTTTTTTGTGCCTGCCCGGCCGGAATGGCAGGTATCCTTGCGGGAAAGCGTCCGCAACCAGAATCAACTCTGGTATAAGCGGTATCTGGTAGCCAAACGCCAGGGCGAGGATTTAAGCAAAACTGTGGACGTTATCCCTTTCTATTATCTTTTTCCCTGCTATCTGCAAAAATATTTTTCTTATTCCCCTGATGCACTCTTGCTTGTGACCGATTCTCATAAATATTCTTACGAACTGGCCAGAGAAATGGATATCGAGTATGTGATCCTTTTTGATACCCATGCCGATTTAGGATATGGCGGGCTGGCTTCCCTGGATTATGAAGTCAATTGCGCCAACTGGCTGGGGAAGTTATTGCAGGAAAAAATTATTAAGCGGGCAACCATTGTTTACAGCCCCCACACCTTAGAAGACCCGGGCTGGTTTAGCGAACAAAATCGTACTTTCCCCATAGGTTACACCAGCCCCTTTCTTCTTCCATCACCGCTCCCGCTCTCAGCCATTCATATTTGTCGTTCGGGCGCCTGGACACCACCCTGGCTGGATCAAAAATTTGAAAAACTGGTCCGGACTTTTAAGTTACCGGTACAAAAACAGGATCTGCCTGCAAGGGTCTGGAAAACCTCTTTCACCCTTGCCGAACAAGTAGATGCTCTGATTTGTTAGGATTAATTTTGAGCTTTAAAACAGAGTTGTCCCAATGGTACACCTTGCGCCAGCGTGAGTATCAGGCAGTCATTTCTTTTACATTTGTCAGCCCCTAAAAAAAAGAGTAAAATTGAATTGTGATTTTGGTAAAAAGGATGGTTGAAATGCATACCTTTGGCTTTGTCCGAGTCGGGGCAGCTGTGCCCCGTTTGAAAGTGGCTGACATCGATTATAACCTGCAGCAAATAATTCAGTTAATCCAGGCGGCCGATCAGAATAACCTGGCCGTGCTGGCTTTTCCGGAGCTGTGTCTTACCGGTTATACCTGTGGCGATCTTTTCCTGCAGGGCCTGTTGCAGGATAAAGCCAGACAAGCCCTCCTGGCTCTGGCCCAGGCTACCAGGACCAACGAGGTAGTGGTTGTAGTTGGTTTGCCTCTAGTCATCAAGCACCGCCTGTTCAATTGCGCTGCTGTCCTGCAACGGGGCGAGATCCTGGGGATTGTCCCCAAGATCTATCTGGCCAATCAGAAGGAATTTTATGAGAAACGCTGGTTTTCTTCCGGTCAGGAGTTGATTAGGGAACTGTCCAATGTAGAACTAACGCCAGGATACCCTGTTCCTTTTGGACAGCTTTTATTTCACTCTCCCCAGTTAGGCTATACTCTGGGTGTGGAAATTTGCGAAGACCTCTGGGCCGTTATCCCGCCCAGTTCATTTCTGGCCGTTCAGGGGGCCAATTTACTCATCAATCTCTCAGCCAGCAATGAACTGGTAGCCAAAGCCGATTATCGCCGGGAGCTCATCCAGCAGCAAAGTGCCCGCTGCCTGGCCGGTTATCTCTACGTTTCTGCCGGCGTGCACGAGTCCACCACCGATACCGTTTTCGGCGGTGATTGCCTGCTGGCTGAAAATGGGGTGATTTTAGCCTCTGCTCCCCGTTTCCAGCGGGATAACCTGTTACTCTGGTCAGAAATTGATGTGGAACGCCTGAATTTAGAGCGCTTAGCCAATAAAACCTTTGCTGACAGCTGTCAACTGGTGACTCCGCCGGTACCAGCCCGCCAGGTAGAAATTCAGTATTACCGGGATTATGATTATACCAGTCAACCCTTACGGCGCCATATCTCTCCTCATCCCTTCATTCCCCAGGATAGCGGCGCCAGGGACCGGCGCTGTCAGGAGATTTTCCAAATTCAAGTGGCTGGTTTGGCCAGGCGCCTGGAGCATACCGGCGCCAAAACCGCTGTCCTTGGTATCTCCGGTGGCCTTGATTCCACCCTGGCTCTGCTGGTTACCTGCCAGGCCTTTGATTTGCTGGGTTATCCCCGCGAACAAGTCCTGGCGGTCACTATGCCCGGTTTTGGTACAACTGATACAACCTATACCAATGCCCTGCAGTTAATGCAGGCTCTGGCGGTAACCTGTAAGGAAATCGATATTAAACCCGCTTGTTTGCAGCACTTTCAGGATATCGGGCACGATCCAGCCCGGCATGATATTACCTATGAAAATGTTCAGGCGCGCGAACGCACTCAGATCCTGATGGATTTAGCTAATCAGCACGGAGGGCTGGTAGTCGGGACAGGGGATTTGTCAGAACTGGCTCTGGGCTGGGCTACCTATAACGGGGACCATATGAGTCATTATGCTGTCAATGCCGGGGTGCCCAAGACCCTGGTCAAATACCTGGTGGAATGGGTGGCCGAACATGCTGCCGACCCCGCCACCGCCGCCTGTTTACATCGCATTCTGGCCACTCCCATCAGTCCGGAGCTACTGCCTCCTGATGCCAGTGGCAATATCCAGCAAAAAACAGAAGACATCGTCGGACCCTATGAACTCCATGATTTTTTCCTTTACTATCTAGTTCGTTTTAATCTGCCGCCACGGAAAATCGCTTTCCTGGCTGATCAGGCTTTTACTGGTAGGTATGCTGGAGATGAAATCCGCAAGTGGCTAAAAGTCTTTTATCGCCGTTTTTTCAGTCAGCAATTTAAGCGCTCTTGTTTGCCTGATGGACCCAAGGTGGGTTCGGTCTCCCTCTCCCCCCGGGCCGACTGGCGTATGCCCAGTGACGCCCAGGTTAACTTATGGTTGAAGGAACTGGAAAATTTTTAAAAGGCCATTAAAGGCCTTTTTATTTTTTATCTTAATAATTGTCCGTGTATGGTGTATTCCCGGAAACAAGTTATTGAATTTTTCCGAAAATTATGTTACTATGTCCATGGTTGTTGCACAATACATATCAAAAAAGGAGGCTTTTTATGGCACAACTAGTCGACTTGCTCAACAGCTATGTCTGGAGCAAAGCCCTCATCTACCTCTGCCTGGGAGCAGGCATCTATTTCTCCCTGCGCATGCGCTTCTTCCAGGTCCGTCACATCAAGGACATGGTGAAATTGCTCCTTGGTGGTGGCAGCTCCGAACAAGGGGTATCTTCTTTCCAGGCCTTTGCTCTCTCCGTTTCTGGCCGGGTTGGTACCGGCAATATCGCCGGGGTTGCTACCGCCATCGCTTATGGTGGGCCTGGTGCAGTTTTCTGGATGTGGGCCATCGCCTTCCTGGGTGCCGGCTCGGCTTTCGTGGAATCAGCTCTGGCCCAGATTTATAAAGTAGAGAAAGATGGCCAATACCGGGGCGGTCCTGCCTACTACATCGAAAAAGGACTGGGTATGAAATGGTATGCTGTCACCTTCGCGGTAGCTACCGTGCTGGCTATGGGCTTCCTGTTGCCCGGTGTCCAGTCCAACAGTATTGCTGCCAGTATCCAGAACGCTTTTGGCGTCAGCCCGGCCATTACCGGTGCTGGTGTAGTGGCATTGCTGGGCCTGATTATCTTCGGTGGAGTCAAACGTATCAGCCGTGCCGCTGAATTGATCGTTCCTTTTATGGCAATCGGATATATATTAATGGCACTCATATTTATGGTTGTTAATATCACTGAAGTTCCCCATGTTTTTGCGCTGATTTTCAAAAATGCCTTCGGACTGGATCCCATGTTTGGCGGTATCCTGGGTTTGGCTGTTTCCTGGGGGGTAAAACGGGGTATCTACTCCAACGAAGCCGGTCAGGGTACTGGTCCCCAGGCAGCCGCTGCTGCTGAAGTTTCCCACCCGGCCAAACAGGGCTTTGTTCAGGCCTTCTCCGTATATGTGGATACTTTACTGGTCTGTTCTGCTACTGCTTTTATGATCTTGATTACCGGTAAATACAATGTCATCAATCCTGCCGGCGGCTTTATTGTCGAAAATCTGCCCGGAGTGGATATAGGTCCTGCTTATACCCAGAAAGCTGTGGAAACCCTCTTCCCCTCCATTGGTGCAGGTTTCGTAGCAGTTGCCCTGTTCTTCTTTGCTTTCACCACCTTGATGGCGTACTACTATATCGCTGAGACCAATATCGCCTATCTGTTTAAAAACAATAGCAAAATCGCTATAAACTTGCTGCGTTTCGCCCTGCTGGGCTCCACTTATTACGGTGCGGTCAAGACCGCTACCGTAGCCTGGGGCCTGGGTGATCTGGGCGTAGGTATCATGGCCTGGTTGAATGTCATCGCCATCCTGACCCTGCAAAAACCGGCACTGCTGGCATTGAAGGATTATGAAGAGCAAAAAGCTCTGGGCCTGGATCCGGTTTTCGATGCGGTCAAACTGGGCATCAAGAATGCCGATTTCTGGCTCACCTATAAACAGCGGCAACAGGGTCAAAACAAAGGTACAATGGCCGCCAAGTAGTAAGCAAGCCCCTCTGCTCCTGGCAGAGGGGCTTACCTTTACCCTATTTTCTCCACGCGAACCGCCGCTACTTTCAATTCCGGAATTTTGGCAATGGGATCACGAGCGGTATTGGTCAGCAGGTTAGCTGCACTTTCGGCAAAATGGAAAGAAGTAAAGACTGTGCCAGGCCGTATCATCTCCGTCACTTTGGCCTTGATGGTGATTTCACCCCGGCGCGACACCACCTTCACCAGGTCCCCATCAACAATGCCCAGACGGCAAGCATCCTGAGGATGAATCTCCAGATAATCAGCAGGCATAAATTCCGCCAGGCCCCGGGAACGCCTGGTCATGGTACCAGTATGGTAGTGGGTACGGCGCCGCCCGGTATTGAGTACCAGGGGATATTCCTCATCAGGCAGCTCTGCCGGTGGTGTAAAATCCACGGCATGGAACTTGCCCAGCCCCCGGCTGAATTTGCCCACATGCAGAATCGGCGTACCGGGGTGGTCAGGGCTGGGGCAGGGCCACTGCAAGCCACCCTGTTCCAGCCGCTCGTAGCTGATGCCACCATAAGAAGGTGTAACCCTGGCGATTTCAGCCATGACCTCTGCCGGATGGCTGTAGTCCATTTTCAGCCCCAGGCGACGGCCGATTTCCGCCAGCACCTGCCAGTCAGCCCGGGCCCCTCCAATGGGCTCAATGGCTTTCCGCACCCGCTGCACCCGCCGCTCGCTATTGGTAAAGGTGCCATCCTTTTCAGCAAAGCTGGCGCCCGGCAGCACTACATGGGCCAGACGGGCTGTTTCCGTCAGGAAGATATCCTGGACCACCAGGAATTCCAGGTGCTTGAGAGCTTCTTCCACATGCTTGATATCCGGGTCGCTTAACATGGGGTTCTCACCCAGAATGAACATGCCTTTGATGGACCCGGCATGAGCAGCTTCCAGCATTTCTCCCACCGTCAAACCAGGGGTGGCAGGCAGATAATCCACTTCCCAGGCTTGCTGGAATTTGAGGCGGACCTGTTCATCTGTTACACTCTGGTAGCCGGGCAGGACATTGGGTAAGCCGCCCATATCGCAGGCTCCCTGGACGTTGTTCTGACCTCGTAAGGGATTGACCCCGGAGCTGGGTTTGCCCAGATGGCCACAGAGCAGAGCCAGGTTAGCAATCGCCAGGACATTGGCAGTTCCAGAAGTATGCTGGGTCACGCCCATAGTATAGAAAATAGCGGCTTTTTCCGCCCGGGCATAGGCCCGCGCTACCTGCCTAATGGTCTCTGCCGGCACCCCGACATAGTTTTCCACCAGTTCCGGTTTGAAGTTGGTTAGGCTGGCTGCCCATTCCTCAAAGCCTTCTGTCCGCTCCTTAACAAATTCCTTATTCCAGAGGCCTTCCTCAATGATAGTGTAGGCCAGGGCGTTGAGAAGCGGGATATTGGCCCCTGGTTTAATTTGCAGATGCTCTTTAGCCAGAGCAGCAATTTCCGTGCGCCGCGGGTCGACCACAAAGAGAGTGGCTCCCCGGCGGACTGCTTTTTGCATTTCCACCCCGATGATGGGATGGGCTTCAGTGGTATTAGAACCGATTACCAGTAAAACTTCACAGTCCTTGATTTCACCAATGGAGTTGGTCATTGCCCCGCTGCCAAATGCCATCGCCAGACCGGCGACAGTAGAGGAGTGTCAAAGGCGGGCGCAATGATCGATATTATTGGTGCCAAAGGCAGCCCGGGCCAGTTTGTTGAGAAGATAATTTTCCTCATTGGTGCAGCGAGCCGAAGCCAGAAAAGCCAATGCTTGCCCGCCGTCCCGCTCCTTGATTTCCTTCAGTTTACTGGTGACCAGGTCCAGAGCCTCATCCCAGCTGGCCGGTACCAGTTCACCGTTTTTGCGAATCAGAGGAGTGGTCAAACGCTCCGGGCTATGGATGAAATCATAGCCAAAGCGGCCTTTGATGCAGAGGTGTTTGCCATTGACTTCCCCGCTTTCATCTGTAGTAACCCCAACTACCTTGCCATCCCTGACATTCAGCTGAATGGTACAGCCGGTGCCACAATAGGGGCAGATGGTGCGAACCTTTTTCATCTCCCAGGGCCGGCCCTGGCCTACCATCTGCTTTTCCACCAGCGCCCCTACCGGACAGACAGCGACACAGCTGCCGCAGCCGATACAGACGGACTCGCCCATGCCGGTATCCAGAGCCGGGGTGATTTTGGTATTGAAACCCCGGTAGGCGAAATCCAGGACACTCCGCCCCTGGATTTCTGCACAAACCCGCACACATTTGCCGCAGAGGATGCATTTGTTATTATCCCGCAGGATAACGGGGCTGCTCTCATCAATGGGAAAATCATGCCTTTCCCCCTGGTAGGAGGGCTGGCGTACACCATAGCGGTAAGCATATTCCGCCAGCTTGCAGTTGCCGGTTTTATGACAGGTCATGCAATCTTCCGGGTGGTTGGCCAGCAGCAATTCCAGGATGGTTTGCCGGGCTTCCCGCACCTGCTGGCTTTCGGTATGGACCACCATCCCATCAGTCGCTTCAGTAACACAGGAGGCAGGCAGATTGCGCATACCCTCGATTTCCACCACACAGATGCGGCAAGCGCCGGGCCGGGTTAATTCCGGATCATGGCAAAAGGTAGGAATGTCTAGACCGGCAGCCTGGGCTGCTTCCAGCACGGTAGTGCCTTTGGGTACAGTCACCTGCCGGCCGTCTATAGTCAAAGTAACAGTGCTCATCTCTCTCCCCCCTCTTTCTGGAGGTTAGCCAGGATTTCGGTCAGGCCCAGAGCCTCTGCCCAGGGTGCCAGGCGGAAACTGCCATCTTCATTGCGCAAGTAAGGCGGCTGCGCCTTGGGATTGTAGCGCAAATCCATGCCCAGGCGCCCTTTCAGGCACAGAGGGCGTCCCGGTGCAGCCTGCCCGGCAGCAACACCAACCACCTGACCCTGCTTTTTGAGCAGGAAGAACTGACAACCCGCTTCACAGAAAGTACAGGTTTTTTCCTCCCGCTCCAGTTCCCAGGTACGGCCCAGACCAGCAGTGCGCTTATCCACCAGGGCCCCTACCGGACAGACGGAAACGCAGTTATTGCAGTAGATGCAGTTGGAGAAAGCCAGATCAGTATCCAGAGCCGGGGCAATTTTGGTATTAAAGCCCCGGTAGGCAAAGTGAATTGCATGCTGACCGCGGATCTCGGCACAGATGCGGACACATTTGCCACAGAGAATGCATTTATTCAAATCCCGCTGGATGTAAGGGTTGCTATCATCCAGGGGATAGGCATGGCGTTCGCCGCCAAAACCTGGGTCCCGTACTCCGTATTCATAGGCATACTGCTGGAGCAAACAGGCTCCGCTGGCCTCACAGGTGAGGCAATCATTGGGGTGGTTGGCCAGCAATAACTCCAGGATGGTTTTCCGGGCCTCCATTACCGCCGGAGAATGGGTTTCCACTTCCATTCCCTCTGCCACCGGCGTGACACAGGAAGCCGGTAGATTGCGGGCCCCTTTCACCTCCACCACACAGAGCCGGCAGGCCCCGGGTTTGGAGAGGCGGGGATCGTAACAGAGGGTGGGAATGTTGATGCCCAGCTCCCGGGCTGCCTCCAGAACCGTATATTCGGCGGGAACCGTCACTTTTTGACCATTGATAG
>NZ_BDLR01000038.1:0-33653 GCF_002049395.1 Carboxydocella sp. JDF658
GTATCAGCAAAAGGAAAAGCAGCTGGAGGGCCAGATGGCTTTGCTGGCTATCGGCCATTTGCTGGCTGATTTAAAGGACAAATACCGCCAGTATCATCAGGTAGTGGAATACATCAAGGGAATTCAGGAAGATATTATCAATAATCTGGAGAGCTTTAAGGAACCGGAAAAGGACGAAGTGGGAGAACAGCTGGCTTTTCTCCTGGGGGCCAAAAAAGGAGAAGACCCCTATGAAAAATATAAAGTCAACCTGCTGGTGGATAGCAGCGAAGTTAAAGGGGCACCGGTAGTTTATGAACCCAACCCTACTTTTACCAATTTGATTGGCAGGATTGAATATCAAAATGAACTGGGGGTTTTGTCCACCGACCATACCAAAATCAAAGCCGGGGCCCTGCATCGGGCCAATGGCGGCTATCTGATTTTGCAGGTCAAGGACGTACTGGCCAATCCAGCGGCCTGGGAGGCATTAAAAAGGGTTTTACGCAATGGCGAAATTCGCATCGAAAATCCTACCGACCACCAGGGGGTGGCGGTAATTACCACTTTGCAACCAGAACCGATTCCGGTTCAGGTTAAAGTGGTACTGACCGGTAGCCTGGAATATTATCAGCTACTGCATGAGTATGATGAGGATTTTCCCAAATTGTTCAAAATCAGGGCGGAATTTGATGATGAACTGGTCAGAAGTGAGGAGAACGAACGAGCTATGGCTGGATTCATCGCTGCCCAGTGTCAGAAAAACGATCTCAAGCCTTTTGCGGCCTCGGGAGTGGCGCGGATTATCGAATACAGCTCCCGTCTGGCCGAACATCAGGATAAACTTTCAGCCCGTTTTAATGAAATCGTCGAAATTATTTTTGAAGCGGAAGCCTGGGCCACCCTGGCCGGAGCGGAAAGGGTGGAGGCTGAACATGTTGAAACCGCGATCAAGGAAAAAGTCTACCGTTCCAACCTCTATGAAGAGAAGCTGGGTGAACTGCTGGCTCAGGGTGTAATTCTGTTAGATACAAGTGGCAGCAAGGTGGGACAAATCAATGGACTGGCAGTGCTGGATACCGGGGACTATTCTTTTGGTAAGCCCTCTCGTATCACTGCCAATACCTATCTGGGGGAAGAGGGGATTATCAATATCGAGCGGGAAGTGCGCCTGTCCGGTCGTATCCATGACAAGGGGGTCATGATTCTGGCTGGCTATCTGGGAGCCCGCTATGCCCACCGGGTCCCCCTTTGTCTCTCGGCCAGTCTCTGTTTTGAACAGAACTATGATGGGGTGGATGGTGACAGCGCCTCTGCTGCTGAACTCTATGCCCTGCTTTCCAGTCTGGCCAATGTTCCCCTCAGACAGGACCTGGCGGTAACGGGTTCTGTAAATCAAAAAGGGGAAATTCAGCCCATTGGGGGCATTAATGAAAAAATTGAAGGCTTTTATTATACCTGCAAAGCCCGTGGACTGACTGGAACCCAGGGGGTGATTATGCCTGTACAGAATGTACCCAATCTGATGCTCAATGAAGAGGTGGTGGAAGCCGTTGCGGCCGGGCGCTTTCATCTTTATGCCATCAGCACCATCGACCAGGGGCTGGAGTTATTAACCGGGCTCCCGGCAGCGGAAATTCATCAACGGGTAGAGGCTCAGCTCCAGAAATACTATAATATTATCAGTGAAATGGGTGATAACTAATGCTGATTCGAAAAGCCAGGATGGCGGATGTGGAAAGCATGCACCAGCTGATTAATGAATGTGCCGCCCAGGGCCTTATGCTGGCCCGCTCCCGCAGCATGCTCTATGAAACCATCCGGGAATTTACCGTAATTGAAATCGAGGGCCAGGTAGTGGGAACCGGGGCCCTGCACGTCATCTGGGAGGACCTGGCTGAAATCCGGGCTCTGGCCCTGGCATCCGACTGGCGAGGAAAGGGGCTGGGCAGAAAACTGGTAGAGGCCCTGGTGGAAGAGGCAAGGGAACTGGGCTTACCCCGGGTTTTCGCTTTAACCTATCAGCTGGATTTTTTCCTGGCTTGCGGCTTCCGGGAAGTACCTATGGAGACATTACCCCATAAAGTCTGGAAGGAATGCATTAACTGCCCTAAATTTCCCAATTGTGATGAATATGCAGTCATTATAGAACTGAATGAAGGAGGAAGATAAACATGGTAGTTGAAGGTAAAATACTGGAACAGGAAGGAATTCTGGAAGTTTTGCGGCTGATGGCCATTGCCGCTCGTACGGCCCCCAAAGGCCGGGGGCGGGATACCCTGGTGACTGCGGCGGTTTTTCCCGGAGAAGATCTGCAGCGTTTACAGAGCGAAATGCGGCGCATTGCTGAAGAAACAGGAAGCCCGGCTGCCTTTTTTGCCCGCGATGCCGGTAACCTGGACCGGACGGCAGCGGTGTTTCTGGTGGGTAGCCGCTCAGAACGTTTGGGCTTGACCCCCTGTGGCTATTGTGGTTTTGCTAATTGCCAGGCCAATGCAGCTGCTGATGGCATCTGTGCCTTTAATATCACCGATTTGAGCATAGCCATTGCTTCTGCAGCGCAGGTTGCCGGTTTGCATCATGTTGACCACCGGGTTTGGTTTTCCGTAGGAAAAGCGGCAGTTAATCTAAAACTGCTGGGAGAGGATGTCAAAATCATCTACGGTATACCCCTTTCAGTCAGCAGCAAAAATCCCTTTTTTGACCGTTAAGGGCGCAGTTTTTACTGCTGCCCTTTATTTTTTGTTATTTTAAAAACCTCTGATAGGATTTTATAAATTCATGTCGAAAACTGTTATAAAACAGAGAAGGTGAGAAGGGGTGGTATAGTGGTACAGCGCGGTCTCAGATTCAAGTTGATTTTATCCTTGTTTCTGGTGTTAGCGGTACTGACAGCCAGTTATGGTGTCTATCGCGTTTACTCGGAGCGAACAAGGGTAGAAGCGAATCTGACTGAGAAGGGGATGGGGCTGGCTCTGGCCGGTGCCCGGACCATTGAAAGCATTATCAGTTCGGATTTGCAAACAGGTATTATCCAGCGGGAACAACTTTTTCAGCGCCAGTACCGGCAGTTTGCGGAAGAAAACGGGGTCAAGAAATTCCATACCGTCTATGATGACTATGCCGAACAACACTGGCAAAAGGTTTTTGATGCCTTTTTGACTGATGAAGATATAGTCTATGCCCTGGCTGTGGATGACCGGGGTTATGCTCCGACCCATAACAGCAAATATCAGCAGCGGGCCAAAAGGATTTTCAATGACCCGGTAGGCCTGGCGGCAGCTAAGGCCGAAAAAGCCCTGAAACAAGTTTATCACCGGGATACAGGGGAAGTGATCTGGGATTTCAGTTATCCCATTTATGTAGATGGCCAGAAATGGGGAGCTTTTCGGGTCGGGGTCTCGGTGGCCCGGGCAGAGGAGAAAATTGCTGCGGTCCGCAATAATGTAACTCTGCTGATGTTGCTGATGATTGCCCTCATCTTATGTGCGGTCTGGGTAACTACCAATTTGATTCTGAAACGGCCTCTGGATGCTATTCTGGCAGCAGTTGCTGAGCTGGCCCAGGGGCGGGGGGATTTAACCAGGCGCCTTAAAATTGAGCGCCAGGATGAGCTTGGGATTCTTGCGGGTTATATTAATAGCATGCTGGCCCAGTTGCAGGAAATGTTGAGACAGATATATGCCGGCGGGGAACAGGTAAATCAGCAGAGCCAATTACTGGTCAATGTTGTTGAAGATAACTCCCAATCAATTGCAAAAGTGAAAGAACGGACAGAAAAACTAAAACAGGCGATTCAGCAGCAACAACAGCAAACCACCGCCAGTTTGCAATTACTGGTTCAGCTGGCGCAAACAGTGGAGGAAGTTTCTGCTGGCTCTCAGAATCAGTTACGCCAGGTGGAGGCTGATGGACTGCTTTTACGCAATGTGGCAGAAGGCATGGAAAAGGCTGCGCGAGCGGCAGAAAAAGTCAATGCGGAAAGTATAAAGGCCAGGGAGGCGGCCCAGGAGGGAGCCAGGGCAGTACAAACCACCATTACTGGAATGGAGGCGATTCAGGAGGCAGTAACGGCTACGGCACGCACCATCCATTCCCTGGGGGAACAATCGGAACAAATCAGTACTATTGTGCAGATGATTGACGATATAGCTGAACAGACCAACTTGCTGGCATTGAATGCGGCTATTGAAGCGGCCCGGGCCGGGGAACAGGGCAAAGGCTTTGCGGTTGTGGCCGATGAGGTACGGAAGCTGGCCGAAAGGTCTTCCAGAGCAACCAAGGAAATCAATCAGCTGGTTTCCCGGATTCAGGCTGGTGTAAATGAAGCCATTGCAGCGATGGAAAATGGCTTGTCTCAGGTTAGTAAAGGGGTAGAGCTGGCAGAAGGAGCCGGACAGGTTTTGACCGCCATCGACCAGGCGGTAGAAGAAGTGGCCGAACAGATTAGCAGTATTTCCGCTATCATTGAAGAGGTTACCGCCAGTACCAATGAAGTAGTTGGGGCGATGCAGAACATGACGAACATTGCCCAGCGCAATGAACTGGCCAGCCGGGAAATTGTCCAGATTGGTGACCAAAGCCGACAGGCGATGGAAGAAATCGCCCGTCTGGCAGGAGAGAGCAGCGGTCATAGTATAGAACTGGATCGGGAGATGGAGCAGATGCGGGCAGCTACCCAGCTGGTAGCTGCTTCGGCCGAAGAATTACTGCAGGTGGCAGAAGAGCTGAAACAGCAGATCAGCCAGTTTAAAACAGAATAGAAAAACCCCAGCCCCGTTTCGGGGTTTGGGGTTTTTCTCTATTGCGGAGTGGGAGCCGGAACTTCCGGTGAAGTAGGGGGTTCTGGACTGGTAGTATTATCTGGAGGAGCAGGCTGGCTTACCGTTACCTGATGTTCTGGAATCTGGCATTTCTCTTTAGGCGCCTGTCCTTTAACATAGGTTTTCTTCACTACCAGTTCCGGTGGGCAGCCGCCGCTTTCTCCTGGACCGGGCACATTGGCCAGCACTTCCTTGCCATTATGGCTGGGGTCGGTACAGATGGCAACTGTTTCACTATTTCCAGGGTTATGCAGAGTACATACTTCTGTAGGAGCCATATTGGGCATAGGCACCTTGCTAGCACTGCGTTTGATAAAAACTTTGGTCACGACGTCGGGACAGTAAGGGCTAGGCAGGAGATTGCTGGCCGCTGAGACCTTAACCTCGATATGCAAGTCGCAGATTTCCTCCGGGACAGTTCCTTCAGCGAAATACTCTGTTACCAGATCCTCTTTGGGACAGATTTCCGAAGGCTTTTTGCCGGAAATTTTGCAGACGGTAGCCTGAACCACGCTGTCAGGTTTTTCGAAATTGACCGGTTCCAGGCCTTCATGGGCTTTGATCATGATTTTCTTCCAGATCAAAGCGGGATAACGACCGCCAAATTCCCGGGGCATGGGTTTGGGCTGGTCATAGCCAATCCACACCACGCCTACCAGTTTGGGAGTATAACCAGCAAACCAGATATCCTTGGCATCATTGGTAGTGCCGGTTTTACCGGCAACGGGCCAGCCGGGCAATTGCGCCCTGGTACCAGTACCATATTTAACCACTGATTGTAACATGTCAGTGAGCATGAAAGCAGTCGAAGATTTCAGGGCTTTGCGCTTTAAGGGGGCACTTTCCCAGATAACCTTACCGGTTTTGTCAGTGACTTTAAGAATGGCAGTTGGTTCAACATAGATACCTTTGTTGGCAAAAGCGGCATAGGCGCCAGCCATTTCCAGAGGGGTGACACCCCGGGAAAGACCACCTAAAGCGATGCTGAGGCCGTTATCAGCCACCGGGTCCAGGGATTCGGTAGAAATACCCAGGTTGCGGGCGATTTTCATCGCTTTCTTGATACCTACTTCATCCAGTAACTTAACCGCTACCACGTTAACAGACCGGGTCAGAGCGGAGCGTAAGCTAGTCAGGCCTCCATAGGAGCCATCATAGTTTTTGGGGCTGTATTTTCCATAGGAGACAGGGGCATCATCCACCACTGTGGCCGGGCTCATTCCTGCTTCCAGAGCCGGGCCATAAGCGATGATGGGTTTAAAGGCTGAACCCGGTTGCCGGTGGGACTGGGTGGCCCGGTTAAGGACGCGCCGGCCTTCAGTTTGGCCGCGCCCACCCACCAGGGCCTTGATTTGGCCGGTGCCAGGTTCCAGAATTACCACTGCGCCCTGGGGCTGAATTATTCCCTGCTCATTGGCTTTTCCTTTTGGGAAGTTTTTGGGATCATTCATCACTTTTTCCGCTTCCGTCTGGATTTCCGGGTCAAGGGCGGTGTAGACCTGCAAACCGCCAGCAAAGACCTTTTCCGGTCCAAAAATATCCTCCAGCTGGTCGAGGACATATTCTACATAATACTGGTGCTGGTAGGTAGCATTGCTTCCCTGATTCCTTCCATCCCGATTTAAAGATTCAAAGTTATCAGCATTGGCCTGTTCAGCCTGTTCCGGGGTGATAAAGCCGAAGCGGACCATGTTCTCCAGCACATGGGCCCGGCGTTTTTTGGCCAGTTCCGGATTGCGGAACGGGCTTAAACGGCTGGGAGCCTGGGGAATCCCGGCCAGCATGGCTGCTTCAGCGATAGTCAGATCCTTGACATCCTTGCCAAAATAGGTCTGGGCCGCAGCCTGTATTCCATAGGCATTGTGGCCAAAGAAAATGCGGTTAAGATACATTTCCAGAATTTGATCTTTGGTATAGTATTTTTCTACCTGACGGGCCAGATAAATTTCCTGCAATTTGCGCTTGATGGTTTTTTCCGGAGAAAGAAAAGACTGTTTGACTAACTGCTGGGTTATAGTGGAAAAACCCTGGGAGCCAAAACCATCAGTTATATTGGCAATCACTGCCCGCACCACTGCCTTATAATCAATACCGGAATGTTCGTAAAAGTTGGCATCCTCTACAGCCAGGAAGGCATTGATAACATGGGGGGGGATGTCTTTTATGGATACTACTGTTCGGTTTTCACCACCATGTACTTTCGCGATAATATTACCCTTGCTGTCATAAATGATCGAGGTTTCACTGACAGCCAATTTACTGGGGTCCCAGGCAGGAGCATCGGCAATAGCCATGGCTGCATAGATGCCTGCGCCCAGTCCTACACCCATGACCAGCAGGGCTAACAAGAGCAAAAGTTTTTTGCCCACAGCTTCTCCTCTCCTTTTGTAAAAAATAATCCGACATAGTGGTATTATACCATATCCGTTCCGTTAAGGGTATGGTATTTGCCAACCAGGATTTCCTTTGTTATAATACATAAATATAAATGCTTGCGGGATGGTGAGGGAAGTGTTGGCAGATTTAGAACGCCAGCTGGCGGAAATCCGCCGTGGCGTAGCGGAAATTGTACCGGAAAACGAACTGGTAGAGAAGTTAAAAAAAGCTATTGCTACCGGTAAACCCCTGCGGGTAAAACTGGGCCTGGATCCCACGGCACCGGATATCCATCTGGGACATACGGTAGTGCTCAATAAGCTCCGAACCTTTCAGGACCTGGGGCATGAAGTGATTATAATTATCGGGGACTTTACCGGCCGCATTGGTGACCCTACTGGCAAATCGGAAACCAGGAAACAGCTGACTGAAGAAGAGGTGCAGGCCAATGCCCGTACCTATCAAGAGCAGATTTTTAAAATCCTGGACCGGGCCAGGACCAGGGTTGTATTTAACAGCCAGTGGCTGGCTCCCCTTACCTTTACAGATGTTATTCAATTAGCGGCCAAATATACTGTGGCCCGCATGCTGGAGCGGGAAGATTTCAGCAAGCGCTTCAAAGAAGGGGCACCTATCAGCATCCATGAGTTTTTCTATCCTCTCATGCAGGGTTATGATTCTGTGGCGTTAGAAGCGGATGTGGAATTAGGGGGTACTGACCAGAAGTTTAACCTTCTGATGGGCCGCCATTTACAGAAAGAATTTGGCCAGGAGCCGCAAATCGCTCTTATGATGCCGATTCTGGAAGGTTTGGATGGCGTCAACAAGATGAGCAAATCCCTGGGCAACTATATCGGTATCAATGAGGCACCTGAGGAAATGTACGGCAAAACCATGTCTATTCCCGATGAATTGATGCTGCGTTATTTTGAGCTGGTAACCCGGGTATCCCTGGAGGAGCTGGCTCAGATCAAAGCAGGCCTGGCAGAGGGAAAATTGCATCCACGGGACGTGAAAATGCGGCTGGCCCGGGAAATTGTCAGCATGTACCATGGGCCGGAGGCAGCCAGGCAGGCGGAAGAACACTTTGTCCGGGTATTCCAGCAGCGCCACTTGCCGGAGGAAATTCCCGTCTATCAGCTGCCGGCCAATGAGCTGGAAGGTGGCACCATTGGTCTTTCCAAACTGTTACAACTGAGTGGCCTGGCTGCGTCCAACAGTGAAGCCCGCCGGTTGATTGCCCAGGGGGGAGTCAAGGTCAATGAAGAAAAAGTAACTGATCCCCTTATGCGCATTAACGTTCAGGATGGCCTGATTTTGCAGGTAGGCAAAAGGAAATTCGCCAGAGTGATTTTAGCCTAGGGCTTTCACCTATTGGTTCACCTCCACATAGATTAGGGTGGAGGTGAATTTTTTTATGGGACGCCGTCCATCACTGCAGGGTTTTGGCCCACGCCGGCGGAGACCGTGGCTGGCGCTGGTTCTATTCCTGGTCGCAATCCTCATTAGCGGCTTTTATCTGCTGGATCTCCTCATTGCTGCTCCCTTGCGGGCTGAAGCAGAGGCCCAGGTCAAGCGCCTGGCCACGGAAATTGTGCATCGCTCTGTTCTGGAAGAGATGGAACGTTTCGGCCAGGGCAACCTGGTTAAGGTATATAAAGATGGGGAAGGGCGGCCAGTGCTGATGGAACCGGATGTGGTAGCTCTCGACAAGCTGCAGAGCCGGGTAGCATTAACAGTAAACCGACGCCTGGAGGAATTGAAAATAAAAAAGGTAACCGTTCCGCTGGGGACGATTACCCGTATCACCTGGCTGGCGGCCTGGGGGCCAGGGATTAAAGTGGAAGTTTGGCCCACAGGTGCAGTTAAAACGGAGATAAAAAATGAAGTAAAAACAGCCGGGATCAACCAGACCCGGCACGTAATCAGCTTGATGGTGGAGACCCAGCTGCAAATCGTGGTGCCGCCCTTTACAGATCGGACTGTACCTGTACACACTGAGGTGCTGCTGACCAATCTGATGGTGGTGGGTCCTGTACCGCAATTTTATGGGGATTTTAGTTCTAGAAATGACCGAACAGGCCCATGATAATTTCCAGGATAAACAACAAGACAATCGCTACCTCCAGGGTCATGGAACGGCGGGTAACAATTTCTTCACTGAGCATGGAATAGGTTTCGCGCAACAAATTGGTTTTCCGTTCGATACTTTCCACCCAGACCCTGGTGCGAAAAATGCTGAGGGCGGCACTATAGACGCGAGCATAAAAAATGTCTTCTGTTACCTTCAAGGAATTCTGGATACGGTCAATGATTTCCGTGATATCCACGACCAGTTCCATTAAACGTTTCATTATCCGCCGGTACTGGCTGAGCCGGCCCAGCCGGCGTTCAGCCCATTCGATGTCCTGATAGGCCTGAGCCAGCTCCCGGCTCAAGAGATCGTCATAGTAGCGTAATTCCAGCAGCTGCGCCAGACCAAGTTCCAGTAGATCGGGAATATCTGTACTGCCACCGGCATCATAAACCAGGGCGGAGTCCCAGGTGATGATGGTCAGATCATCCGGGCCGTAACTGAAACTATGCTGCATGGTATCCCGGCGCACCTGATTGCTGACCTTCTCTGTTTCGGCCAGCAGCAAGGGCACGGGGTCCCAGTCCCGATTCCAGCGCCGAAAGTAGTAGACGGTAAAATCCTCCATCATATTGTGGCTGGCAGCGGGTTTATGCAAAGCCGGAGCCAGGGAGTGTATCACAGTGGCCAGCTGCCGTTCAAAATGCATTTCCACTTCTTCGCTGTTATACAGGAAGTTGGCCATTTCCGTCCAGAGGGAGAGGTCCACTTCCCCTGGCATCAGGATCCGCATAACCAGAGAAACTACTCCCAGATCGAAAATTTTAGCTGACCACTGGACATTTACCTGCCAGGGGCCCAGATAAAGGCTTTCCTCCAGTAATTCCACCGCTACCGGCGGGTTGGCCAGTTGCATGGATTTGGCCCGGATTTTGGCCAGCCGCAGCCGCACGGTAGGTAAGGTGACAGATAGCAGCTGTTCCACCCGGTTCAGATCGATTTCTTCTGCTACATCATAGAGACGATAAAGCCAGATTCCGGTTTGCACTGATTACAGCCCCCATTTTTGCCATTGATTGAGACAGGGTGAACCCAGGTAGACCCAGAGGCGTTTGAGGCGTGGTTGCAGGATAAAAGCCAGCTGGGTGGTAAGCATTTTACCGTGGCGACAAAGGCTGTTTTCGCCCTGACCCTGACCATGATCTCTGAGTAAAGGCAAGATATTTTCCGGCTCCAGCAAGCCAACCTGCTGGATTTTTTCCTGTAACTGCCGTGCCCGCTCCTGAGCAGGTTGATGAATAGGCAGACCCTGGAAGGAAGGAAGAGCTTTTTTGCTGAAGTATTCTTCTGTAACCTGGGGCAACTGGGAAGTAAACCGGGTAGTAATCCAGTTCATCCCCGTTTCGGCCTGACGCCGGGCCTGGTCAGTTCGGCTCAACTCCAATAATATTATTTTGCCAGAGCTGTCGGCCAGACATACGGTGGCTCCAATGTCACGATGGTATTTTTCCAGCAAAGCAGCCCCTTCCTCGGCAGTAGCGGTGCTGGCCAGTACTTTTTGGACTAGCAGGTTAAGGGGAACAGCCTTCAAGGAAAGGCTGTCAGCGGCATAAGCCGGGAAGAGGGCTACAGCCAGGCCGTGCTGATTTACCCCTCCCAGGCAACCGGCCAGGTGGGCCAGGGTTACATCCAGGGAACTGTTACCCTGACGGGGCCAGCTTTTACGCACCAGCAACTGGTCTTCGACAGGCAGGGCGAAGTCCCAGATTGAGCAAATAAGTACTTCTTCCTGAATAGTAGCCTGGGGACCGGCTACAAAGCCCAAACCGGCCGTGAGGGTATAGGTGTCGGCTTTTGGTACCAGTTCCATTTCCAGCACTTGCATAAATAAAAGGGCTTCCTCGGGAAGAGCAGCTCCCTGGGCGAGGCCGTGAATTCGTTCACATTCCTCCGGCAATGCTCTTTGCAGGTAGTTTTTCAAAAAAGTATCGGCTTTTTTCTGACAATGCAAAAGGTGCAGGGGTTTGGGCATTAAAGGTGGCCGGTTGTGGGCCAGGAGGGTGGAATCCTGGACTTTTTGCCACATTTCCGCAATTTGCTGTTTGGCCATCCTGCCCTGTAACACTCCCATGGGATAGTCAGAACCAATGGTTTCGATGATTTGTTTCACTTTTTTTCCCTCCCGGGCTTTTGCCTCGAATCTGACCCTTTCTTTCTAAATTCCATAATTTTCAGCAAAATCCTGCTTGTACTGTGATTTTTTCCTGTACTTTCTCCTTTTCAATAACAAGGGGCTTATGCTAAAATAAGACAGGATAAAAGACATAAAGGAGAGGTATCTGATGGCAGGTCACAGTAAATGGGCCAATATCAAACACCGTAAGGCCAAGCAGGATGCCGTACGGGCCAAGATTTTCACCAAAATTTCCCGGGAAATCATGGTAGCGGTCAAGGCCGGGGGACCGGATCCGGAAGCCAATCCCAGGCTGAAAGCCGTCATCCAGAAAGCCCGTGAAAATAATATTCCCAATGACAATATCCAGCGGGTGATTGAAAGGGCTTCCGGGGCGGGTAACAATACCAACTACGAGGAACTGGTCTATGAAGGCTATGGTCCAGGCGGAGTAGCTGTGCTGATGAATATCATGACCGATAATCGTAACCGGACTGCTTCTGAAATCAGACATATCTTTTCCCGCAATGGCGGCAGTCTGGGGGAAACAGGCTGTGTGGCCTGGCTCTTTGACCCCAGAGGTCTGATCGTTATCGACAAAGAAGAATTAAAGGCTGATGAGGATGAGGTCATGTTGACCGCTATTGAAGCCGGGGCAGAGGATGTAAAAAGTGATGAGGAAAGCATGGAAATTATCACTCAGCCCGATGATTTTGACCAGGTGAAAGAGGCACTGGAAGCAGCCGGCTATCCTATTGCTATGGCTCAGGTCACCATGCTGCCCAAGACTACCGTGGCCCTGACCGGTGATGAAGCGGCGAAAATGCTCAAGCTAATGGAAGCCCTGGAAGATCATGATGATGTGCAGGATGTTTACGCCAACTTTGATATCGATCTGGCAGAAATGGCCTGAACTGGTTTAAAGCTGCCTCCTTTGGGGAATAATCGTACCCAAAGGAGGTATTTTTATGCGTAAATATGTAGTGACTCTCTGGCTGGTGGGGATGCTCTCTCTGGGACTGGGTACAGGAGCTGTCCTGTATTATGGCTATCGGGCCCTGGTGCCGGCTACCAAGCCCACACCGGCGCCTATTCTTGAACCTAAAAAGGTGACAGACCAGACCCAGATCCGCCAGGAGAAAATCTTCTTATGCGGGGAGAAGGAACAAACGGTGACGGGGCCCTGGCCGGCCATCAAAGGCTTGACTGAGGACAGGATAAAAAAACAGTTTTCCGCCCAGGAAGGCTGGGAGGTAGAATTTCCGGCCAGTACCCTGCTGATCTTGCGCAAAAGGGTGGATGATTTTTGTCCCGTCCACCGGGAATACCGCCATCTGGGTGTCGAGCAGGGTTTTCTGGCTATCTACCATGGGCCCTTGGGTGGAGGGGGTCTTTTGCTGCAGCGGGAAGCCATTCCTGTGGAGCAACTGCCCGCAGAATTGCGCAGCCGCTTGTATAAAGTCAAACAATGGCAGCAATTAACTGAGGCTGAAAAAGAGGATTTACGGCGAGTGCTGGAATTCAAAAATGATGGTGCACTCAACTCTTTTCTGGATAATCTGGATGAATACCGGGAAGAGTAATGGGAAAAATGAGGGGGAGACCCCTCGTTTTTTTTATTGACAAAAACAAAGGGTCTTACTAAAATGAAAATGAAAATCAATATCAAATTATGGAGTGATGGATATGGCTGCTGTAAAAAGTTTGTTATTGCTGGAACCCCTTTTTCAACGGGAAAAAGTAAGAAGGGTGCTGGATTATGGCGCAGGCACCCTGCGCAATACCAGGTATCTGTTGAACCGGGGCTATACTGTCTACATTACCGATTTGCCTGCACAGCTGGAGAAAGTGGCAGGGCAGGCTCGTACCAGTGGGGTGAAAGGAATACTGGCAGTAGATGAGCTGGAAGACACATCTCTATGTCTGGACCTGGTGACGTGCAATTTTGTCTTCAATATCATTGAGGATGAAAGGGAAAAACAGCGGCTGCTTTCTAATGTCTGGCGCAATCTGCGGCCTGGAGGACTGTTTTTGCTGGATGTAGCTTACAGGAGACCCGGGTCAGGGCGTAATACTTTGACTGAGGAAGAAATAGAGGCAAGGGTCATCCCAGCCGGTTTTAGCAGGGTTGCGGTAATTTGCCGGGGGCAGACTTTGACCGTGTTGTTCCGGCGTGTACCGCTAGCAGCCACAAAAATGGTCAGCTAGTTTTCACAAAAATGTCACACATTTGCCCTAATCCTGCCATCTTGAACGGATATACTAAACTTGAAATCAAGGACAAGGAGGTGAATGGAGGATGCAACGCAAAATTTTCATCGGACTGGCTGTGGTCCTGATGCTGGCAATGGCTGTCCCCGCTTTTGCGGCCTTGACCACTACGGCCCAGAAGACATTGACCGATGCCCAGAAGAAGGAAATCCTGAGTCTTGAAAAACAAATAATTGAGCTGCGTAAAAAGATTGTCGACAAGTATGTGGAAGCGGGTCAATTGACAGAAGATCAGGGCAAACTGATTAAGGAACGGATGGACCAGATGCAGAAATTTAGAGAAGAGAACGGGATTTTGCCAGGGCCCGGCGGTTTTGGCGGCGGCCCTTGTAAACGGGGCGGCTTTGGCAGAGGTGGTTTTGGACCCGGTTTTGGACCAGGTGGGGGCTGGAATGGTATCAACCCTGGTACAGGTAACAATTCCAATAATACTAACAACACAACCAATACCAGTAGCCAGGGGGTATAGCTACAAAGAGGACTCCGGATTTAGGCCGGGGTCCTTTTTGCTTTGGCGTATATTTTGGCCTGCCCTTTTTCAAACTAGGAATGTATGAAAACTGGAGGTGGTAAAATGGCAGAAATAGCCGAGGTGTTATTGCGGACATTGGGATCCTTTTTAGCTATTCTGATTTTAACGCGCTTGCTCAATAAGGAACAGGTGGGACAGCTGACTTTTTACGAATATGTTACCGGGATTACCATCGGCAGTATGGCCGGGACGATAGCCATTGATACGGAAGTCAAATTTCTGCCCGACCTGCTGGGTTTGGTTCTATGGTGTTTTCTTACCTACATGATGGGTTACCTGTCCCTGGTCAGCCGGCCAGCTCGTAAACTGCTGGAAGGACAACCGACTATCGTTGTACATAATGGTAAGATTCTGGAAGAAAACATGGCCAAACTCCGTTACAATGTAGATGATCTTCTGATGCAATTGCGCAATAAAAATGCCTTTAACCTGCATGATGTGGAGTTTGCTGTCTTAGAACCCAACGGTCAGCTCAGTGTTTTGCTAAAATCGCAAAAGCGGCCGGTTACACCGGAAGACCTGGGGCTACCCACTCAGTATGAGGGGATGAGCTGGGACTTAATCAGTGATGGCGAAATTTTAAAGGAAAACTTGCAAAAAATAAATTTGACTGAACAATGGCTGCGGGACGAACTGGGTAAACGGGGCATTTTTGATCTCCGGGAAGTTTTGTATGCCGGAATTGATTCCAGGGGCAGTTTATATGTAGATAAGAAGAAAGATCACTGAGATGCCATCAGTGGTCTTATTTTATTTTTTTATCATCGGTCATTCATCATAAAAAAATTTTATACTTATCAAAACAGGAAGTTATATATATAAACGAGAAAAGGATAAAGGAAAAAAATACAAAGGAGAGGATTATATGAGTAATGACTGGCGCGCAATGTGGGCTGAACTGGGGATTGATTTGGAGAAACATGATCAATTTCTGGCAGCTTTGCCGGAACTTTATGAAAAGACTTTTATTAATCAGTTCAATAGGCCGCAAGCCATGCAATATTTTGATTTTGTTATCAGTGAAGTACATGGTTTGAGGGTAAAAGAATTGGTGGATCATAAACTAAAAGGTGGAAAAGTAGTAGCCTCATTTTGTGTATTTGTACCTGAAGAATTGATTTTAGCTGTTGATGCTGTCAGCATAGGTTTATGTGCAGGAGCACAGTTTCCGGTAGCTACTGGTGAAAAAGTATTACCGAGAAGCATATGCCCATTGATTAAAGCCAGCATCGGTTTCAAACTGGACAGTATATGCCCCTATTTTCAGGTAGCTGATTTTGTCATCGGGGAAACTACTTGTGATGGTAAGAAAAAAGCGTGGGAAATCTTAAACGACTTTATACCTACTTATGTTATGGAATTGCCCCAACGAAAAGAAAAAGAGGATTACGATCTTTGGGAGGCCGAAGTAAACCGACTATTGCAAAAGTTGGAGACTGAAACCGGAAAAGCGGTAGATTTTGAAAGTTTAAGTCAGGCAGTTGCTAAAGTTAATAATAGAAGAAAAGTATTACGACGGCTATACGATTTGCGCAAAGCTGACCCTGTACCGATCTCCGGTAAAGATGCCTTATTGATTACCCAGCTCGCTTTCTTTGATGATCCGGAGCGTTTTAGTGCTAAAGTATCGGAGTTATGTGATGAACTGGAAGAAAGAGTAAAAGAAGGAATAGGAGTAGTGCCTCAAGGTACTCCGAGGATATTGATTACCGGGAGTCCGATGCCGATTCCTAACTGGAAAATACATGATATTATAGAAAGCTGTGGTGGAGTAGTGGTATGTGAGGAAACCTGCACTGGTACCAGGTATTTTGAACAACTGACTGAGGAAGGGCAAACTATATCTGAACAATTAAAACAGATTGCAATGCGAGCAATGAAAATAAATTGTGCCTGCTTTACGCCCAATAATGAAAGGATAAATGATATTTTGCGTTTGGTTGAGGAGTATAAAATTGATGGTGTGATTTATTATAACCTGCAATTCTGTCATCCTTATAGTATTGAATATTATAAAATTGAACGGGCCTTACAGGCAGCGGAAATACCGGTACTCAAAATTGAGAGCGATTATAGTGAAGAAGATTTACCAATTCTGCAAAACCGTATTCAGGCATTTTTGGAAATGGTGGGGCAATAAATGTATTTTGCTGGTGTAGATGTCGGCTCAACTATGGTAAAGGCTATAATTATAAACCAGACAGGGGAAATTTTAGCCCGGGCAATGCTTCCAACTAGCTGGCAACCACAGGTTTTTGGTGAAACAGTATTGGAAAAAGCAGTTGAACAAGCCAGAATTGACAGAAATGACCTGAAATATATTATTGGCACAGGATATGGTCGTACTGTGCTCCCGTTTATCCATGAAGCAATAACTGAAATTACCTGTCATGGGAAAGGTGCCAGTTTTTTATATCCTCAGAATGACCTGGTGATAGATATTGGTGGTCAGGATAGTAAGGCAATTAAAATTAACCCCCATGGCAAAGTTTTGAACTTTGTTATGAATGATAAATGTGCTGCCGGGACGGGTCGCTTTTTGCAAATGATTGTTGCTAATTTGGGAATGGAAATAGAACAAATTCATGGCATAAAAACGGTGGAGCCAGTGGCAATTAATAGTATGTGTGCTGTTTTTGCCGAATCAGAGATTATCGGCCTGATGACAGCAGGCATTGCCAGAGAGAGGATTATTTGGGGAGTATTTCGAGCCATAACCAGCAGGATAACCGGTCTGGTTGCAGCAATGGAGCCTTTTAACAGAGTTACTTTTACTGGCGGAGTTGCCAGACTGAGAGGTATGCAGAAAATGCTGGCGGAATTCCTGGGTAAACCGGTTGATGTGCCGCTGGAACCGCACTTGATTGGAGCATTAGGAGCAGCATTGCTGGCCAGGGAACGCTACCAAAAAAGCCATTGACTTGCGTCAATGGCTTTTTGACTATCCAAGTCGGTTCAAAAGCTTCAACAAACCATAGAGCAAGGCCTGGGGCCGGGGGGGACAGCCGGGGATATATAAATCCACCGGGACCACTTTATCGGCTCCACCCAGCACAGCATAGCTGTCAGCAAACATGCCGCCAGAGATAGCACAGGTGCCAACAGCTACCACCAGCCTGGGATTGGGTGCGGCCTCATAGGTTTTTTCCAGGGCCTGGACCAGATGGAGAGAAGGGCAGCCGGTGACCATCAGGCAATCAGCATGGCGGGGGGAGGCGACAAAATCCAGGCCAAAGCGCTGCAGGTCATAGACCGGACCGGTCAGGGCCACCATTTCCCAGTCACAGCCATTGCAGGAACCGCTGTCCACATGGCGGATATGCATAGAATGACCAAAAAGACGGTTGATGGTTCGCTGCAGCTCTGCCCCTATTTCCTCCACACTGACAGTAGCCGGTATCTGGCGCAGGAGCAGAGAACGTTGCCGTACTGCCAGCTCAAAGTCCTTGCTCATGGTTATTGCCCCGTGGGGGCAGGCTTCGGCACAGCGACCGCAAAAATGACAGAAGCCCAGGTCCAGGTATTCTGTGGTCAGCGCCCCACTAGGGCAGGCCCGGATGCAAGCACCGCATTGCTGACAGAATTCAGGTGCCAGCTGAGGCGCACCGCGAAAGGCGGCTGCCGGAGTGTCTGGTTGAGCGGGATAAGGGGTTGTGACCCGGCCGGTAGCCAGGCTTTTGCGAAAGATATTGAACATGCTCCTACCCTCCTAACGGTCACAACAGGAGTAACAGAGTTCAAAGCTTTTATTGATCAGGGGAAAATCGGGAATCATGTTGCCGGGGACCGCCTGGGCCACTGCCGGCCAGTTACAGTAACTGGCACTGCGGATGCGGTAACGATAGATCAGGCCCCTGTCGTCCAGCATCAGCCAGTGATAGTCATCGCCGCGGGCGCTTTCGGCATAACCCAGCCCCTGGCCCCAGGCAGGCAGGGGAGCCAGGGCGGTGCGAACAGGCCCGGCAGGTAACTGGTCCAGGGCAGATTGAATCAGGGAGACTGATACCTCAATTTCCGCCTGGCGGATACGGTAACGGGCTTCCACATCCCCTTTACTCAGTACCGGAACCTCCAGGGGCAGGGAGCTATAAGCAAGATGGGGATGGTCCCGGCGTACATCCCGGTCTACACCGGCGGCCCGGGCAGCTACCCCTACTGCCCCCAGATTCTGGGCAACAACAGTGGATAAAATACCGGTATTAGCCAGTCGTTCCAGGTGGAAATCATGGTTATCGATGATGGCGATTATTTTTTCGTATTCTTCAAAAACCTCAGTAACTGTTTGGGCGATCAGGTTAATGGTAGCTTGATCCCAGTCCTGTTTAACTCCACCGAGAGCATTAAAATCCCGTAAATAGCGGTTGCCGGTCAGGGCTTCATTCAATTGCAGCAGGCGCTCTTTCAGACGGGCCAGCTGGCTGACACCAAAGGCCAGGCCGGTACCGGCGCAAAGGTTACTCAGGTCACCGATATGGTTATACAACCGCTCCAGCTCCACCAGAATGGTACGGATAAACTGAGCCCGCAGGGGCACGTCGGTTCCGCTCATCTTTTCAACAGCCTGGCTGTAAGCTACCGAATGGCTGAATGCACAAACGGCACAGATCCTTTCAGCTAAGGCCAGACCCCATTCTACAGTTTTCCCTTCTGCCAGCTTCTCCAGACCGCGATGAGTATAGAACAGGCGCGGTTCCAGATGGTGGATATATTCGCCATTCACACTGAAGCGGAAATGACCAGGTTCAATAATCCCGGCATGAATTGGCCCAACCGGGACTTCAAATACCCCGGGCTCATCAATCCGGGGGAATGGGTGCTGGCGGCCGGGATGGTGATGGGAGGGACGCCAGCCATTATAGTCCTTACGCAGGGGGTAAACCCCTTCCGGCCACATCTCATGCAGAACCAGGGGCCGCGGATCAGGATGTTCCAGTGGGGTAAGACCCAGCAGGTCCTGGACTTCCCGCTCATACCAGTGGGCTGCTGGCAGGACTGGGGTTAAGGCCGGGAACTCGGGTTGTTCAGGGTTGGCCCTGGCTACCAGAGCCAGATGGCGCTGCTCGGCCGGCAGGGAGAAAACATAATAGAGGCGAAAATAACCATCCTTTTCCCGCTCATCGGTCCCGATCATGGTAACCAGGCGCCCACCCTGCTGGCGATATAATCGGTGTGCTTCCGAGCGCAAATTCTCTAAACTGACTTCCTGGTATTCCACCATTAATATGCACCTCCGGGACTGATAATTGCCGCCACTTGTTGCAGAGCATGCACTAACCGGGGAGGTTGATAGATGCCCAGAACCAGGATGGCAGTCAAAGGCAGCAAGAGGGGCCAGAGCTGCCAGTGGCTGCCTTCACCCTGGCGCTGGCGGCTGCTTTTATTGCTAAGCAGCATTTTGCCGCCATGGTAGAGCATACCGGCAAAGACCAGGGCCAGGAAGAAAAAGAGTAACCCGGCTACCCACCAGCGACCTTGCTGGAAGGCTTCGGTCAGGATGGTCAGTTCACTGATAAAAATACTGAAAGGAGGCGCTCCTGCGATGGCAAAGAGGCCGATAACCAGCAAGGGGCCACTGACTGGCATGGTTTGCAATAGTCCTTTGATGCGGGCCAGGGTCCTGGTATGGTATTTATGCACCACATTGCCACTCAACATAAACAGGAAAGATTTAGTAAATGAATGATTGATGAGATGCAAGAGTCCGCCTAACAGTCCCCATTTGCCGCCCAGACCTACGGCGAGAGTGATTATTCCCATATGTTCTACACTGGAATAGGCTAACAGGCGTTTTAAGTCATATTGCATCAAAATAAAGGGAACGGAAATTCCCAGACTGATCAGCCCGAAGATTACCAGTAAACCGGGGGCGAATTGACCATCTACCCTGGTGTTGACCAGGATAAAGAAGCGCAAAATCCCATAGAAAGCACAGTTGAGCAGTACCCCTGACAGCACGGCACTGACCGGGGAAGGAGCCTGGCTGTGGGCATCAGGGAGCCAGTTGTGCATGGGGGCTAGCCCCATTTTGGTACCATAGCCGACCAGAATAAAGATAAAGGCCAGTTTGAGTAATTGCGGATCAAACTCTTTTACTACCTGAAGCAAAACGGTATAGTTGAGAGCTGATTGTTCATTGCCTGCGGTATGCCCGGCGGCATAAAAGACCAGAATTAAACCGAAAAGAGCAAAGGTTATACCGACTGTGCAGAGGATAAGATACTTCCAGGCTGCTTCCAGGCTGGTTTTCTGGTTATACAGACCTACCAGTACTGCTGAGGCCAGGGTAGTGGCCTCAATTGCCACCCACATAATGCCCAGGTTATTAACTATCAGCGTCAGGTTCATGGTCATGATAAATAAATGAAACCAGAGAAAATAACGGCGATACTGCTGCTGGTTAATTTGCTTATGGGTCAGATCGGCCTGTAAATAGCCAACTGAATAGAGAGCGGTTACAAAACCGATAGTCACCACCAGTAACAGCAGGAGGGCGCTGAGGCTATCCAGGTAGAAGAAGTCTTTAGCACCGGTATAGGTTTGTCCGGACAAAAACAGCGGTAAGGCCAGATACCAGCCCCAGCCCAGAGTCAGGGTAGCTCCGGCCACATTAGCCCAGGCACTCCAGCGGGGCTGGGGCAGAAGCCAGGAAATCAGTCCGCTTAAGAGAGGTATGAGGATCAGTCCGAGTGGGAGCATGCCGAATCATCCCTTCAAGCTTTGTAGTGTATCGGTATTGAGGGTATCAAAAGTCTGATTAATTCGGTAGGCAAAGATGCCCAGCAGGATTACACCGACCAGCAGGTCAAAGAAAATCCCCAGCTCCACTACCAGGGGCATGCCACCGGTGGCGGTAATGGCCGAAAGATATAGACCATTTTCCATAGTAATCAACCCGATAATCTGGGTTAAAGCTTTTTTGCGGGTGATCATCAGCAACAACCCTAACATAATCATGGCAATAGCTACAGGCAAACTATGAGGTACAGGTAAGGTGGCAAGGGCTTTAAGCGGTATCGCCACCCGGTAAGCAACCAGGATTAAAAGCAGGGCCAGAATGAGATTTAACCGCATGGGCAGGGTCATTTCCATTTCCTTTTTCACTTTGATCGCTTTTAATAACCGCAATAATACCCAGGGGGTAACGAGCCCCTTGACCACTAACGTTAGCACAGCAGCCCAGTAGAGTTCGTGGTTGGCAAAACTGTAACCCCAGAAGGCGGCCAGGGCAGCTAAGGCCAGGGATTGCAGAGTCAAGAGATGTACTGCCCGGGCCAAATGACGGGTAATAATCAACAGCAAGGAGGCGGTTAGCAATAACATGGTTAAACTCTGGGAAAAATCCATTACCTTAACCCCCTATCACATAATGGCTGAGATTGGCCAGCAGTGCCAGCAGAAAGGCAGCACCCAGCAAATCGGGGACCCGGAAGATGCGTAACTTGGCCAGGGCAGTTTCGATGACAGCCAGCAAGGAGCCCAGGGCGAACAATTTTAATAAAAAGAAAAACAGGTCGGCTAGCCAGCCGGCTGGTCCCGCCCAGGCAGGGGTCCAGGGGAGATAGAGGGCGATCACCAGGGAGAGGATCAAAACTTCCTTGGCTGCTGCGGCCCAGTGCAGCATGCCCAGATATTTACCGCCAAATTCCAGCAGCATACCTTCATGGACCATGGTTAGCTCCAGGTGGGTATCAGGGTTGTCCACCGGGATTCGTCCGGTTTCGGCAATGGTAACGATTAACAGGCTGAGTAAGCCCAGGAAATAGGCGGGGCTGAAAGCGGCCAGCCCTTGCTGACGCATGAAATTGCTGATTTGCCCCAGATCCTGGCTGCCGGCAGAGAGACTGACGGTGAGCAGGATCAAAAAGAGGGCCGGTTCCACCAGAGTGGAAATAAACAGCTCCCGGCTGGAACCTTCACCCCCAAAGGCGCTGGCACTATCCAGCCCGGCCAGTACCAGCAATAACCGCAATGCGGCCAGAAGATAGAGTAATACCAGCCAGTCAGCCCAGCCGGCAGTTGCTGCCGGCCATTTGCCCAGGGGAATAAACCAGAAAGCGGCGATGGTGAGCAATAAAACCCCATAAGGTGCAATCCGGGAAATCCAGGAAGTTGGTTGTGCAACCACTGGTTCTTTGCGCAAGAACTTGTGAAAATCCCGGTAGGGCTGTAGTAAACCAGGGCCCTGGCGGTTTTGCCAGAAGGCTTTTTGCTTTTTGATACTGCCCAGTAAGAGGGGAGCCAGAAAGAACAGGGCCAGAGATTGGCATATACCTTGCAATGCTTGGAACAACTTTCTCTCCTCCCTAATTTACCCAGATCAAGAGAATGACCAGAGTAATCAGCATATAGGCCAGATAAGTCTGCAATCGACCGGTTTGTACGCTGCGCAGTTGATCGACTACCACCATCACCTTATCCCAGAGGGGGCGATAGAGATGGTCTTCCACCCGGGCCGCGAAAGTCCAGCGGCGGAAGAGGAAGGCCAAAGGCATGGTGATGCCACTGGCGCTATATTCCATGCGCGGGGTTAGCTCGATACCACAGCCCCAGGTAGGAGCCTGCCGCACCGGCAAATTGTTGAGGGCCCTAAGGCCCAGGAACAACAAGAGGCCCAGCAGGAGTAACTGTCCGCTTACCAGCAGCAAACTGCCAGCAGGAACGGGGCTGTTGACTGCCAGTACCTGTCCCAGTAACCAGTGGTAGACCTGCGGCCCGCTCAGGCCCAGGACCAGCAAGAGCAGGGCAGCCAGAGCCATAGGCAAGCGCATGGCGGCCGGGACTTCGCTGGCATGGGCCGCTTTTTCACTGCGGGGAGTGGCTAGAAAAGCACCGGCATAGGCTTTGCTCAGGGCAGCCAGAGCTAGAGCACCGGTAAAGGCCAGGGCCACTGCTGCCAGGGTAGCGAAGACGGCAATCGCTCCTTGTGGCTGCAGGGTAGAGTTCAGCTGCAACAAGGCCCGATAAATTTGCCATTCACCATAAAAACCGTTGAGAGGGGGCAGAGCGCTTAATGCCGCAACGGCCAGGAAAAAGGTAACTCCGGTCCAGGGCATCAGTTTGGCCAGCCCCCCCAGTTCATCGAGATTTTTGGTATGGGTACGATAAAGCACGGCACCAGCTCCGAAAAAGGCCAGGGACTTCATTACAGCATGGTTAAGGGCATGCAATAAGGCCGCTCCTAAGGCCAGCTCAGCCAGCTGGGTCTGACCTGAACTGCGGGCAGTTAAGGCTGTGCCCAGCGCCAGGAAAATGATACCGACATTTTCAATAGTGGAAAAGGCCAGTAACTGTTTGAGGTCCCGGCAGCCCAGAGCGAAGAGCATAGCCAGCAGGGCTGAGACAGCCCCGAGACTCAGTACCAGCAGGCTCAGGAAAAGGGAAGGCTGGGCGGGCAGCCATTCCCAGGCCAGGCGGTAAAACCCATAAACAGCCAGTTTGACCATCACCCCTGACATCAGGGCCGACATATGGCTGGGGGCTACCGGATGGGCCCGGGGTAACCAGATGTGCAGGGGGACTAGACCGGCTTTAGTCCCAAAGCCAACTAAGCCAAAGAGGAAAACCAGAGTCATAAGACTGGGACTGAGCTGTGCTTGTGACCAGTGGGCAAATTCCCAGCTGTTGCTGGTTTTATAGAAAAGCAAAAAGGCAGCGGTAATAAAGGCTGTGCCAATATGAGTCATAACCAGGTAGACAAAACCGGCTTTCCGCACATTCTGGCGGTCATATTCAAACACCACCAGAAAATAGGAGAAAAGGGACATCAATTCCCAGCTTAACAGGAAGAGTAGACCATTGCCGGCGGTAACTACTAAAGCCAGGCTGGCCAGGAAAAGATTAAAACAGAACCAGAGGGTACCAATGGGTTTATGTTCCAGGTATTCCTGGCAGTAGCCCAGGCCATACCAGGAAGCCAGGGTACTACCCAGGCCGATGAGTAGCAGAAAAAAGCCTCCCACAGGATCCAGGTACCAGCTGAAAGAAGCCAGGAGAAACAAACCGGCTCGACTAAGCTGTACTTCCAGACCAGAACTGATGGTGATAAGTGCCAGCACCAGTAAAGTTGAAGAAGACAGCAAAGCCGAAATGGCACCCAGTCTGTGGGAGAGGGTTGGTTTGCGCTGAGTGATTAAAGATAGTAGGCCACCAGCCAACCAGAGCCCAATTGCAAAGAAAAAAATGGAAACTAGCCAGTCACTTGACACAATTTACACTCCTTTCCAATTAAAGTTTAAAAAAAGAGAAAGCACCGACCGTCTGTGGGAACAGCCAGGCGGTGCAATGTATTTTATGTTGTTTTTTTGATACAAACTCTGTCTTCTAGTATAATATCTTATTTTCAGACAAGTCAAGACAAAAAAGCGATTATTTTTTCACAAAGCCTTTTGCGATGATCTTTTCCACAATTTCCTCAGCTGCACGGGGGCGACCCAGGTAGGTGGCCATTTCCACCATATGCCGCTGGCGCAGGGGATTGGCCAGGAATTGTTCCAATACCACCGGAATTTCTTCGGTTTCAGCAGCCAGCAGCGCTACACCGTGATTGAGGAGAAAGACGGTATTGCGTTCTTCCTGGCCAGGGATGGGATTGACAATAAGCAGGGGCAGGCGGCAGGCCAGGGCCTCTGCTGTAGTCAAACCACCGGGTTTGGAGATGAGCAGGTCAGCAGCCTGCAGAAAATCGGGCATATTTTCCACATAGCCATAAACATGCAGAGGGATACTGGCGGGAGTCATGGCTTCCAGTTTCCGTCGTAATTTTTCGTTTTTGCCTGTAATAGCAACAATCTGCACCTGCAAACCTGAAGCCAGCAGTATCTGTGCAATTTCTTCCAGTGCGCCCAGACCAAAACCGCCCCCGGACAGAAGCATAAGAGGCAAGTCAGGACTAAGACCCAGTTGTTGACGCAGCTGGAGTTTGTTCCGCTGTCGGGCAAACTGCTGCCGTAACGGAATGCCCAGCGGCCAGACCCGCTCGCCGGTAAAGCCGTTTTTTTGCATGACCTTGAGCAGTTGGGGGCTAGGGATGACATAATGATCCACCCGGGGGTGGAGCCAGAAAGGGTGGATAGTATAATCGGTAATAATCCCGATCAGAGGGATATCCAGTTTTTCTTCTTCTTTTAAAACCGAAAATATGCCACAGGGGAAGGCATGGGTAGCGATGATAAGGTCAGGACGAAAATCTTCCACCAGCTTAGCCAGCTTGGGGGATAAAAGCTTATTCAAAATATAATTGAAGTCGATGAAGTTGTCCCCTTCCTCAGCCTGACGGTAGAGATAGCCCCAGACTTTAGGGGTGAATTTGATGGTTTCCAGATAGCTGCCTTTTACTACCTGATTCAAGAAAGGATTTATGTAACGGAAGGTGTCAATGGTTTTAAAAACTGCTCCGGGGAAGCGCTCGGCCAGAGCCTGCTCCATGGCCAGAGCGGCCAGGTCATGGCCGGCGCCGATAGAAACTGAACAGAGAAGAATACGCGGTTGGGTTGCCATGGTTTTTCACCTCCGCTTTCCAGTTTACCATGTTCTGTGCTATAATAGCAATGTAACCAGCCTGAAGGTTTAAGGGGGGAAAACATGAAGATTGCGGTATGTGACCGCTGTCAGCGGGAGGGGGTAGAAGGCCTGTTGTGCCGACACTGTGATACCTCTTACTGCTATGACTGTCTGGATTTGCATCCGGAGGATATTCGCCTCTGTCAGGAATGCGGCGAATTCATCTGTGATGAATGTATCCAGGGTATGGTTGAATGCGACCTGGTCAAGCGGGAGCGGAAGTAAAATGAGAGATAGATTCATCGGTTTGGGTAGAGGGGAAGAAGGGGGAAATAACATGAAAAGAGTGCTGGGAATTATAGCTACTGCCCGGCGATTTGGCAACAGTGAACTGATGGTTAAACACATTTTATCCCGTTTGCCGGTTCAGGTGGAAAAGCGGATGCTGAATCTGGCTGAGCTGAAACTGGAATATTGCCGGGCCTGTTACAAATGCCTGGAACCGGGGCAGAGCTGCCCCTTACCTGATGACCTTAATTTCGTGCTGGAGGAAATCCGCCAGGCTGATGCCATCGTGCTGGCAGTTCCGGTCTATTTCCTCGGTCCCCATGCTTCCTTGAAGGTATTTGCTGACCGCTTGCTGGGAGTGGGGGCCAACAGTGAACAATATGCAGGTAAGGCTTGTGTCACTATTACTACCTATGGCGCTCCCGGCTGGATGGGCTATGCCCAGGAAGTGGTGGATATGTTGCCCAAACTTTTCCGTTTCCAGCATGTAGGAAGCTTGCTGGTCCATGCCGCTTTGCCGGGAGAAGGATTGGCCAATCCGCAGGTAGTAGCGGAACTGGACCGGCTGGCCCGGGCTTTGCAAACAGGAGGAGAAGTTACCCGGGCGCCTTTTGCCTGTCCTGATTGCGGCAGTGGCTATGTTCGCCTGCAGCAGGCAGATGCTTTTCTTTGCCCGCTGTGCGGGAGCACCGGCACTGTAGGTCAGGCAGGGCTGGAGCTGGGAGAGTCCCGCCAGCAGAGCCGTTTTAGTCCTGAGGGGCTGAAGGAACATTTCAATCACTGGCTGGTGGAAATGAAACAGAAGTTCCTGCAAAACCGGGTTCAGCTAAAGGAAGTGCAAAAGCCCTACCGGGGACTGGACTGGTGGGTGCGGAAATAGAGGTACGAAGTTCGAGGTTTGAGATTAGAAATAAAGGAGGCCTTGTCTTTTGACAAGGCCTCCTTAAGCTAGGGTAAATGGTGTCTGGTTAAATAAATGCTGGGTTGTTGCTGCTTACATTTCATCTAAAGGAGACTGGACCAGAGTTGTGATGGTTGCTACGGCCTGTGCTGCGTCTTCACCACTAGCTTTCACTGTAAGAATATCACCGGGCCGGGCGGTTAAAGTAAGGATGCCCATCAGGCTGCGGGCATCTACCTCTTTTTCGCCTTTGGCCAGTCGGATATCGGCTTTAAAACGGCTGGCAGCCTGGATCAGTAATGCGGCTGGCCGCGCGTGCAAGCCGGTAGGATTTTTCACAGCGGCAGTTTGTTGAACCATGTCGACCCCTCCCTGCGTAGGTCTCACTATCTATCCCAACCATTCAAGGTGGAATATCTACCGTTCACCTTTATTTTACTACCATTCACCGACGTTTGACAAGGGGGTAAACGGAAAAAATTTTGGGGTAAACGGTTGTTTTTTGGGGGTGAACGGTTAAAATAATAAGTTGAGTGGTAATTACCAGCAAAGGAGGCAATCAGATTGGCTAATATACCTGTAGCACAATGGGCTATAATTGGCGGTTCCAGTACCAATTCCATCTCCTTTCCCCGGGACTTGCCCTGGCCGGGCCTGGAGATTATTGCGGAAGACCTGGTTTTTGCTACCCCCTGGGGCAGTTCACCGCCTTTTACCTATTTCCAGCTGGGGGAGAAAAAAGTGCTGACCTGCCGTATGCATGGCTGGCGGCGGGGAGTGAGCCGGGCTGATGCTTCGCGCCAGGTGTTCTGGGTCTTGCGGGAGGCTGGAGTACATACAGTGCTGGCCGAAGGAGGGGTGGGGTCAGTCAATCACCTCTTGCGGCCAGCGGATGTAGTAATACCCAATGATTATATCGACCAGTCCATGCGCAAGGATGTGGAACTGGATGGCCGTTATTTGCTGGTAATGCGGCAGGCCCTCTGTCCGGAATTGCGTCGACTACTGGTTCAGGCGGCGGAAAAATACGCAGCCGGACGGGTGTTTGATCGCTCTATCTATGCCTGTACTGATGGCCGTCATTTTGAAAGCCCGGCGGAAGTGCAGCTCTTAAAGCTGGCCGGGGCTGATGTGATTGGACAGAGCATCTGTCCGGAGGTGTATCTGGCCCGGGAGATTGGCGCCTGTTATGCCCGGGTGGATCTGGTGGTCAATTATGCGGAAGGAATTATCAAGGATTGGGAGCATGAAGAGCTAAAGGAGCTGTTCTACGGCCAGAGTCAGCGTATAGGCGCCATATTACTGGAAGCTCTGGCGGCAGCCCCTGCCGCCAGAGAGTGTGGTTGTGCTGATTTGCGCAAACCGACTTTGCTCAAGGAGATGCAAGGAGAGGAAAAGGATGTTTAATATCGTTCTGGTCGAGCCGGAAATACCCCAGAATACCGGCAATATTGCCCGTACCTGTGCTGCTACCGGCGCTAGCCTGCACCTGGTTCATCCCCTGGGGTTTTCCGTGGATGACCGTTCCTTGAAAAGGGCGGGCCTGGATTACTGGCACCTGCTGGATGTTCATCATTATGATAACCTGGAGCATTTCCTGGCTGTGCACGGGGGTAAAACCCTCTGGCTGGCTACCACCAAGGGCAGTGTCTGGCATACGGAAGTCAGCTATCGGCCGGGGGATTTTCTCCTCTTTGGCAAGGAAACCAAAGGGCTGCCGGCAGAATTGCTGGCAGCCCGTCCCCATCACCGCATTCGCCTGCCCATGCGGGAAGATGCCCGCAGTCTCAATCTTTCCAATGCGGTGGCGGTAGTAGTTTATGAAGCTTTGCGGCAAAACAATTTTGCCGGCTTAAAGTAATTAGCGTAACCAGCCCCAGCCCTGATAGATAAAGGTCAGGCTGATATAAATCAGGAAAAGACCGCAGATGCGGATAATCCAGGTATAAAGCCGCGGGCTCAGTAAACGCCGGCCATGGGTGAGAGCCAGAATTACCCCACCATACCAGACCAGGTCGGCAGCAATATGGCCGGTATAAAAAGCGCCTATCCCCCAGGGGCCTAGAGGCCGGCTGAGGGCTATATAGCTCATGCCGATGGTGGCCCACCAGAGCCAGAAATAAGGGCTGCTGGCGGAAGTTAAGGAGCCGGCCAGCCAGGGACTGAGTCTGACTCGGGCGCTGCTTTCCACCGTGGCGGCCAGTTCTGGATTAAGCTGGCTTTTCAGCATATCATAGCCCATCCAGGCCAGCACCAGGCCGCCGATAACGGCGATTATGCCTTTGACCAGTGTTTGTTCCAGCAGCTGGCCTACCCCCAGCAATAACCCTATTAACAGGGCCAGCTCCAGTAAAGCATGGCTGACCGGCAGGGCCAGGGCGGTACGCCAGCCCCGGCTCAGGCTTTCTTTGATTACCATGGTCAAGAGGGGACCGGGCATAATCGCTCCGGAAAAGCCGATCAGGAAGGAGGTTAGAAACAGTTCAGAGCTATTCATCGAATAATTCCTCCAGGTTAATGGCTAAATCGGGGAAAAGGCTGAAAGTAATGGTACCGCCAGTATAAACTTCTGGCTCACCATATTGGTAGTCCTCATTCAGCAGGTAACGGGTTAGCTTGCGGCTTTGAGGGTTGACAATCCAGTATTCTTTAACCTTAAACTGATGATAAAGGTGAAGTTTTTTCACATAATCCATGGCGGCATTGGAAGGGGATACTACTTCAATGATCAGATCCGGTGCACCTTCACAGCCGCGTTTGCTTAATTTGGCTGGGTCGCAGATTACCGTAAGGTCAGGCTGTACTACATCATTTTCGGAAAGATAAACATCAAAGGGAGAAAGATAAACCTCACAGGGACCGCCCTTTTTAGTTAAGTAATTACCGAGATTTAAAAAGAGTTTACCAATAATCTTCTGATGCTGCCGCGAAGGAGCCGGAACCATGGCATAAAAACGGCCCCCGATCAGTTCCACCCGTGCCCCTTCATCCAGGTCCAGATAATCTTGAACAGTATATAGCTTTTCCTGTTGCGGTTCCATTCTCATCCCTCCCTCATTTTCATTATACCCGTTTTGGGGTGTGTTGACAAAAGATTTCCTTTTTCATAAAATATTGTACATAATCAGGGAAAGGCAATGATGGGGAGGAGTAGGCGAGCCTACCTCGACAGAGAGGAAACCCGCAGGCTGAAAGGTTTCCGGGGGAATGCGCTGAAGGTCGCCCCAGAGCTCTGCTGTTGAAGAAAAGTAGACAGCAGCGGGTCTGCCCGTTACAGCTGCAGAGGGTTTCTCTGCTGTTCCGGCAGGGAAAAACTAAGGTGGTACCGCGGAAGCCTGGCTCTTTCGCCCTTAGGGGTGAAAGAGCCTTTTGTTTTTAGAACATATTCGTATAGAGGGGAGAGCAATTATGACCACTGCAACCAGAAGCGGCCAATTACCTACAACCTATAACCCCCAGGAAGTGGAAAGCAAATGGTATTCCCGCTGGGAGGAAAAGGGCTATTTTCATGCTGAGGTTGACAAAAACAAAGAGCCTTTCAGTATCGTGATGCCCCCGCCCAATGTGACCGGGGCTCTGCACATGGGCCATGCCCTGGATAACACCATGCAGGATATTCTCATCCGCTGGAAGCGGATGCAGGGTTACAATACCCTCTGGATGCCGGGCACTGACCATGCCGGAATTGCTACCCAGGCCAAAGTGGAGGAACAGCTGGCCAAAGAAGGTTTGTCCAAGTATGACCTGGGCCGGGAGAAATTTCTGGAACGGGTTTGGGACTGGAAAAATACTTATGGTGACCGCATTACCAAACAGTTGCGCCGCCTGGGGGCTTCCTGTGACTGGCAGCGGGAACGCTTTACTATGGATGAAGGCTGCTCTAAAGCGGTCAGGGATGTGTTTGTGGAGCTCTATAACAAAGGCCTCATTTACCGGGGCAGTTATATCATCAACTGGTGTCCCAAGTGCATGACCACCATTTCCGATATCGAAGTGGAGCACGAGGAGACAGCCGGCAAGCTCTATCACATTGCCTATCCGGTCAAGGATAGCCAGGAACGCATCATTGTAGCCACCACCCGCCCCGAAACCATGCTGGGGGACGTAGCCGTAGCCGTACATCCGGAAGATGAGCGCTATCGTCACCTGATCGGCAAAACCTTGATTCTGCCTATTCTGGGTCGGGAAATTCCGGTGATTGCTGACGAATATGTGGAAAAGGAATTTGGGACCGGGGCGGTGAAAATCACGCCAGCCCATGACCTGAATGACTTTGAAATTGGTCAGCGCCACCATTTGCCCCAGATTACTGTCATGACCAGAGAAGGTTTGATGAACGAAGAGGCCGGGCCTTACCAGGGGATGGAACGCTATGCCTGCCGGGCCCAGATAGTCAAAGATCTGGAAGCCCAGGGTTACCTGGTAAAAGTGGAAGACCATACCCATGCCGTTGGGCATTGCTACCGCTGTGATACTGTGATCGAACCCATGGTTTCACCCCAGTGGTTTGTCAAGATGAAGCCCCTGGCCGAACCTGCCATCAAGGTAGTGCAGGAAGGGAAACTGCGGTTTGTGCCGGAGCGTTTCACCAAAATCTACATCAACTGGCTGGAAAACATCAGGGACTGGTGCATTTCCCGCCAGCTCTGGTGGGGGCACCGCATTCCCGTCTGGTACTGTCAGGATTGTGGGGCAGAAATCTGTGCCAAGGAAAACCCCACCAGCTGTCCGCACTGTGGCAGCACTAACCTGGAACAGGACCCCGATGTGCTGGATACCTGGTTCAGCTCCGCCCTCTGGCCCTTTTCCACCATGGGCTGGCCGGAACAGACAGAGGAACTGGCCCATTTCTATCCCACTTCAGTGCTGGTCACCGGCCGGGATATCATTTTCTTCTGGGTGGCCCGCATGATTTTCATGGGTCTCGAGTTCATGCAGGAGCGGCCCTTCAAGGAAGTTCTCATCCATGGGCTGGTGCTGGATGCTCAGGGGCGGAAGATGTCCAAATCCCTGGGTAATGGGGTTGATCCCATAGATATCATTGACCAGTACGGAGCCGATACCCTGCGCTTTATGCTGATTACCGGCAATACCCCCGGTAATGACCTGCGCTTCCAGCAGGAACGCCTGGAAGGAACCCGGAATTTTGCCAACAAGATCTGGAATGCTGCCCGCTTTGCTCTGCTCAACCTGGGGGACTTCAAGCCGGAGGAAGTGCAGCCGGAATTGGCCCTGGCTGATCGCTGGATTCTCAGCCGCCTCAATCACACTATTGAGGAAGTAACCCGGCAGCTGGGTCGCTATGAACTGGGGGAAGCGGCCCGGGTTCTCTATGATTTCATCTGGAGTGAATTCTGTGACTGGTATATTGAATTGATCAAACCCCGGCTTTACGGGAAAGAAACCCCTGGCTCCCGGGCTACGGCCCAGTGGACCCTCTGGTATGTGTTGAGCCGGACCATGGAACTGTTACATCCTTTCATGCCCTTTATCACCGAGGAAATCTGGCAGGCTCTGCCCCATCAGGGCGAAACCATCATGCTGGCCCCCTGGCCGCAGGTTAAATCTGAATTCAACGCCCCGGATGCGGAGGCAGCTATGGAATTACTGATGGAAGCCATTCGGGCGGTGCGCAATGTCCGGGCGGAGATGAATGTACCCCCTTCCCGCCAGATTGCAGCCATCATGGCAGCCAACCGGCAGGAAAATCTGGCGGTGTTGCAGGCAGGAGCGGGTTACCTCAAGCAACTGGCCGGTATCGGTGAGCTGGAGCTGGTGTTGACACTGCAGGAGAAACCGGCTCAAGCGGCGGCTGCAGTAGCCAAGGGAGTGGAAATCTACCTGCCTCTGGCCGGCTTGATTGATATCGAGAAAGAGAAGGAGCGGCTGGCTAAGGAACTGGCCAAAGTGGAAGAAGATCTGGCCCGGGTGGAAGCCAAGCTGAACAATGAAAGCTTTGTCGCCAGGGCCCCGGCAGCGGTGGTGGAAAAGGAAAAAGCAAGAGCGGCTGAGTACCGGGAAAAAGCAGAGGCGCTAAGGGAAAGGCTTGCTGCCCTGGGGTGATGAGATAGTCAAAATAATGGAGCTGTCCCTTGCGGGGCAGCTCTTCTTGTTGCTTGTAGTTGTTTCACCTTATGTATAGCTTACATACGGGCCTGAAAGTCTCACGATTATACTGAAGAAAAAGAAAATTGCAGAAAAGAAAACTTACCCGGCAGGAAAAACCTGCCTCTACGGCGAAATATTTACCTACATTTCGAGTAGAGGAGGGGTATTTGTGTCTAACGCTTATGCAGGCAAAATCCTGCGCATCAATTTAACTACCGGCTCTATCACAACAGAAGCCCTGCCGGTGGAGAAAGCCAGAGCCTTTCTCGGCGGCCGGGGCCTGGGGGGCCGCATGCTGGCCGAAGAAATTCCCGCTGGTATCGATCCTTTGAGTGAAGCTAACAAAATCTTTTTCATTACCGGTCCGCTTACCGGTACGTCTGCTCCTACTTCCGGACGTTACATGGTCGTCACCAAATCCCCCCTCAACAATACCATTGCCTCTTCTAACTCCGGAGGTTTCTGGGGCGCAGAACTGAAATTTGCTGGCTATGACATGGTGATTGTAGAAGGGAAAGCAGCCAAACCGGTATATATCTACATCAAGGATGACCAGGTGGAAATCCGCCCTGCCGACAAGTACTGGGGCAAACTGGTCAGTGAAACCACTGACGGACTTCTGGCTGAGG
>NZ_BDLR01000039.1:0-18404 GCF_002049395.1 Carboxydocella sp. JDF658
TTGTTTATCCTTGGCCTGGCTGGCACCGGACTCTTCCTGGTCGCCCGGGCTTATACCAGCAGCCGCTGGCCGATTCTGGGGCTGGCGGTTCTTAGTGGTCTGACTTATGCCCTGGTTCAGGTCAATTTATATCCGGCCATTTCGGAATTGACTGGCGGCCGGGAACGGTCCGATTTTTTCAGCCTGGTTTTTGCGCTGCAGTTGCTGGGCGGTTTGGGCGGAAGTATCCTGGGCGGAGCCATCTCCGACTTGTTGCAGTTCTGGCAACTGACGGAAAAAACGGCTTTGCAGCTGGTGCTTACTCTGGCGGGGCTCTTAATGATACTGGGGGGCTGGCTGCAAAGCAGGAGCGGGGATTGGTCCGGGCCGGGCCAGGATCAGTACCGACAGGATCAGTCTTTGGCCTGGTCCAGGGAAGACCGGAAGGCAATGCTGGGGATTATCGGGTTTGCAGCCTTGATCGGCATTGGGGCCGGGTTGTTCATACCCTATATGAATATCTATTTTCGCCAGAGCTATGGAGCCAGTTACAGTGCCATCGGCCTGATTACTGGCCTGGGCCAGGCTACTACTGCATGGGCTGTCCTGCTGGGCAATGCCTGGGCTAAACGCTGGGGTTTTGTACGGACTATTATTGTTTTGCAGCTGGCTTCCCTGCCCTTTGCGGTAGGATTAGGTTATACACCTAATTTGCTCTGGGCAGCTCTCTTTTTCCTGGCGCGTATGGCCTTGATGAATGCTGCCCATCCGCTGGTGCAAAATATTACCCTGACGGCAGTGGCCGCAGATAAACGCGGGCTGGCTTCTTCCCTGAACGGCACTCTCTACCAGGCGGGCTGGGCCGTGGGAGGGCCGCTGACCGGTTATTTGCTGCACTGGGGAGGTTACCAAGCCGTCTTCTGGGGTGTCGGTTTGTTATATCTGGTAGGTACCGGCTGGTTTTATCTCTTTTTTGGCCGGCCATTGAAGGAGGAAGGGGAATGAGCAAGTGGCTAATTGTCAATGGCGATGATTTCGGATTATCTCCCGGCATCAACGAAGGGGTACGGCGCTGCCACCGGGAAGGGATTTTGACCAGCACTACCATCCTGGTCAACCAGCCCTGGGCCCGGGAGGCGGTGGACCTCAGCCGGGAATGTCCGGCCCTGGAAATGGGTGTGCATCTCAATTTGACAGTGGGCAAGGCCCTGACTGACGGCCGCCAGTTTGAACCCTATCCCGTTTTGTATGAACGCCTGCAGCGGGCCAGTGCCGAAGAGATCGCTCGTTTCCAGGAATGGGCGGAAGCAGAATGGCTGGCCCAGATTCAAACGGCCCGCAGCTGGGGCCTGGAACTGAGTCACCTGGATTCCCATCATCATGTCCACGGTTGGCCCTGGTTACGGCCGGTAGCACTGCACCTGGCCCGGCTCTTTGATTTACCCCTGCGGGCTCCCCAGGAGGAGGCTAAAGCCTTTTTCCGGCAGCAGGGAGTAGCAACTCCCGACTTTTTTGTGGAGCATTTTTTTGGTGCCGGGGTGACCAGGGAGAATTTTGAAAAAATCTTACAGGGGATGGCTGCTGGTTTTACAGAAGTGATGACCCATCCGGCGGTACCTGACTGGCAACTGCTGGCCATCAGCTCATATACCGAAAACCGGGGGCGGGAACTGGAGATTTTGCGCTGGCCGGGCTGGCAGGAAATAATGGCTGAGCTGGGAATTACTCCGGGTCACTGGCGTGATATTATGAGGAATTGGTAAAAGCGCATGTCAAAAATTTTACTTTGAAGGATGTTACTTTCAGTTATAATTTATTTAAATCTTTTAGAGTCAAAATATGAGCTGTTCCTCACAAGAAAGGTGATAACAGTGAAACGAAGTTATTTATGTTTGCACGAATTACCGGTTTTTCAGGGTTTGGATAGATCGGAGTTTGCTAGTGTTTGTATTAGTACAACCAAAAAAAAATTCCAAAAGATAATTTTCTGTTCTATCAAGGTGAGCTTGCTAACACTATTTATTTAGTTAAAGCAGGGAAACTTAAACTTGTACAGATTAATGAGGAAGGGCGGGAAATAATCATTGAAGTAATAGGGCCTGGAGAAATAATTGGTGAGGAAGCATTGTTTCAAAAGGAGGAACAGAAGCATCTTTTTAGTGCAATTGCAATGGATGAAGCCATGGTATGTTGCTTTAATCGCAATCAGTTCGAGAAATTACTTCTACAAAACCCTGGTTTAGCAATAAAAATTATTAGTTATCTTGGACAAAAATTATATAAAATGACACAACACTTTAGTGAAGTAGTTGGCACATCAGTTAAGGATAAATTATTGCGACTATTTTTTAAGTTAGCAGATGTGTATGGACGGAAAACATCTAATGGAATAGTTATAGAATTGGAAATTACCCAACAAGAATTGGGTGATATGATAGGGGCCTCACGGGTTATGGTAAGTTATGCTTTGAAAGAATTGCGCAATTCAGGCATCATTATCCGATATGGAAAAAACTATATTCTGAAACCTGGACATTGTCTTGAAAAATATTGGGGTTGATAGGAAGTAATAAAGGGGTGGATATCCACCCCTTAAAGTGCTTTATAAGCTGTAAAAGATTTTACGTATAATTATTTTATATTTGTGATAAGCTGCAAAAAATGAAAAATGTAGTAAAAAAATTTACAACTTTCATAATTTGCTCGGCTTATAATAAACTTGTAGCCAAACAATCAGCTATAAGGAGGCGGGTGTTGTGGTAATCACTAAAGAAATTCAAGAATTAATCCCTATTGCTCCTATTATTCCTATTGTCACAGTATCTAGTAAAGGAGAACCACACTTGATTGTAGTAGGCAAAGTAAAGGAGGTGCGTGATAGCGATATTTTAGTTTTTGATATCTATAAAATGCAAACTACGCAACAGAATATCCTTGAAACTGGTAAAATGCAAGTAGTTATTGCCAGCCGGGAAGGTACTCCCAGGGGCTATCGTATTACCGGAAAAGCGCAGGTAGAAGGAAAACAAGTTTTGTTTAAAGCGGAAAGAGCGGAGCCGTTATTATAAAATAGAATGTGCAGTTATAGGACGCACCGGAATTAATCCGGTGCTGTTGTTTCAGTAATGTTTGTTTAATTTATATAATGTAGAAAGGGGGAAAATAAATGGCTCTTATCCTTGGTTTTAGTGGAAGTCCCATACCTAACAGTAATCTTGACTTTGTTATACGTGAAATTCTCCAGGCAACAGGACATAAAACTGAATTCATAAAAATCTCTCATCATAACATAAGGCCATGTCTGGGATGTTTTAAATGTGTTTCCACAAATAGGTGTGTGCAAGATGATGAAATGAATAAATTTCTGGAAAAAATTATAGAAGCGCAAGGTATTGTTATTGGGGGGTTTCCTACATTTTTCAGTTTGAATGCTTTAACCAAAACTTTTCTTGAGCGATGGTATCCACTTAAGCATAGGAGAATGTTAACTCATGGAAAATATGGAGTCACCGTAGCTGGAGGCTTTCGAGATGCTGCCAAAGTCAAAGAATATATTAATTCCTTTTTTAAATGGTATCAAATGGATTTGGTTGGAGATATTCAAATATCTGGTAATGCTCCCTGTCTTTTCTGCGGCTACGGGGAAGACTGTTTATACAGTAATGTTCCCCTTTTCTACGGAAGCAACAGAATTCGACCTGAAATGTTCTTTCAAGCTAAGGAAGACAAAGATTTACTGGAAAAGGCCAGAAGTCTTGGGCGCAAACTAGGGGAAAAAGTTTTAATAAAAGCGTAATAAGAACACAGGAGGTAAGCAATGGAGAAAGAACAGATTTATGAACTGATGCGCAGCCGGCGCAGTATCCGGCTTTACAAGCCCGACCCTATTCCTCAGGAGACGCTGGAGCGGATCATTGCCGGGGCCCTCTGGGCCCCCTCGGGGATGAACAAACAGGACTGGCTGGTGGTAGTGGTAACCGGCGAGAAAAAACAGGAGCTGATTCGCCTGTTTGGCGAAGGGGGAGAATATTTACGGGAACGGCTGGAACAGCTCTTCCCCCCCAAAATGGTCAATCTGACTATGCAGTTCTTTCGCACTGGCGGCAATGCCCAGGCCATCGTGCTGGTCTATGTACCCAGGGAACAGATAAAGATTTCGCCTGACATGAATCTTAATGAGCGCCATGCTGCCGAACATGATCGCATGGGCGCGATCCAGAGCGCTTCAGCCCTGATTCAGAACCTGTTGCTGCTGGCGCATGCCGAAGGGCTGGGTTCCTGCTGGCTCAATGGGCCTCTGTTCGTGCAGGAGGAAATCAACGCCTTGCTGGGTATCAAGGATAAGGAACTGGTGGCTGCCGTAACTCTGGGCTGGCCGGATCAGCAACCACCGGTACCACCCCGCAAACCGGATCGCGTCCTCTGGTACAAATAAACGACAAAATCTCCCAAAAAAGCCCCCTTGTTCCCGGGGGCTTTTCTTTTTTACAATGGGAGAGAGGTGAGAAAATTGGTCAGGAAAGTCATCATTGGTCTCTGTGCCGGTTTGGCCTGCTTTTTACTGGGCTGGCAAACCGGGCGGCTGGTGGAAAAAGAGCCGGCAGCCATGGTGCTAAAGGCGGACAAGCTCTTGAACCAGGTTAAACTGCCGGTTGATGCCAGCCTGGTGCCCGCAGCTCAGCCCCGGGTGGAGGAAGAAAAGCAAGAGCAATCCCTGACGGAGGTAAAAAAGGAGGCGCCGAAAAAGGTACAGACCAGAACAAAAATTAAAAATAACCAGCAAACGCAGCAGGTGGTGAACATTAATCAGGCTACCGCTGAGGAACTGGAGAATCTGCCTGGTATCGGTCCGGCCCTGGCCCGGCGAATAGTGGAATATCGCAATCAGCATGGTCTTTTTACTGATAAAGAGCAGTTACTGGCTGTGCCGGGCATCGGGCCGAAAAAGATGGTGGAACTCCGGCCCCGGGTCAGGATATGAATCCCCTGGTTGGAACTGCCCTCAGCTACGCTCTGGTGCTGCTCAGCTGGGAACAGGGGGGATGGCTGTTCTGGTTTGCTTGCCTGTTGGCCCTGCTGGCCCTTTTTAGCTGGCGGCCCCGGAAGATTCTACTGCCCATCGGGGCAGGGATAGTGCTGGCGGGGCTGGTGCTGGCTCTCTGGCAATATTCCTTTCCTCGCTTGCCCTGGCAGGAGGGGCAAAAGGTGACTGTGGAAGGGGAATGGCTGGAAACCAGTCCGACAGCTTATGGCTGGAAAGGCATCCTGCGTACTGATGCTGGCAAAGTGCTGGTCTATACCGGGACGGAGATCGGGGCAGGGCGCCGGGCCCGGGTTAGTGGTAAGGCGGAACAGCCGCCCCCGGCCCTCAATCCCGGCCAGTTCGATTACCGGCGCTATCTCTGGCACCGGAAGATCAGCTGGCAAATCAAGGCGGACAGGGTGAGTGACCTGGGGCCAGGCAGCAGTTGGCGCCTGGCTCTGGCAGGGCTGAGGGGACAAATCAGCCAGCAGGCACTAAACAATGCGCCGGGCCGCAGTGGCACCTTGCTGGCAGCCATGGTCTGGGGTCAGGAGCAGTACCTGGAGTCAGAGACCAGAGATGGACTGAACCGGGCGGGGCTGGCCCATCTCCTTTCTGTTTCCGGCTTCCATGTCTCCCTGCTGGCGGTGCCGGTCTGGCTCTGGAGCCGCCGGCTGGGGGGCTCGCCCTGGTGGCGGCTGGGGGCAGCTCTGACCCTGGCCCTTTTTTATGGCGCTCTTTCCGGTTTTGAGCCACCTGTACTCAGGGCGCTGATTATGCTGGCTCTGGCCATGCTGGGCCGGGAGCTGGGCCAGGGCAAAGATGATGAAGCCGGATTAGCCCTGGCTCTGTTTCTGACTTCCTTTACCCAGCCCTTGCTGATTACGGAAGCTGGTTACCAGCTGACCTTTCTTGCCACCTGGGCCTTGCTGGTGCCTGGGCGGCAGCTGAGGGGGCGCTGGGCCTGGCTGTCTTTGCCCCTGCTGGTACAGGCCTTCACTTTACCAGCACTGATTTACCACTTCCACTACTTTAATCCCTGGTCCCTGCTGGCCAATCTGCTGCTAACCCCGGTGGCTACTCTGGCTCTCTGGCTGGGGTTTCTGGCCGGGAGTCTGGGCTGGTTCTGGCCCCTCTGGGGACAGGCCCTTTATCCGGCAGCAGCGTTGCCGGCCCTGCTGTTGCTTGCAGCTGCTGACCTGATCCAGCAGTTGCCAGGGGCCCGGTTGGCTTTTCGGGGCTGGTCGGCGGCTGCTACCGTCCTGTTTTTGCTGGTGCTGGCCTGGTTTTTACGGGGCGGCTGGGCGGGCAGCAGTGGCCTCTGGCTGCGGGGTTGGGCCTGGCGGCTATTGCCTGGTCGCTGGCGCTACGGACTGGCGGTAGGGCTGGTAATAGGCTGTTTTAGCCTTTACTGGCGCTGGTCCCAACCGGCTTTACAGGTTACCTGGCTGGCTGTAGGGGAAGGGTTTGCTGCGGTAATCACTACCCGGACCGGGGAAACCTATTTGCTGGATGCCGGCCCAGCCGGCAAGCGGGTAGTAGGGGCCTATCTGGCCCAGGCGGGAATTGATCATCTGCGGGGAGTCATCATTACCCACCCTCATGCTGACCATTATGGGGGTCTGGAGGAGCTTATGGGGAAGGTGAGCATCGACTGGCTGGCAGCGGGGCCGGGAGCCTGGCAGGAACCGGCGCTGGCTGCCCTGGGGCAGAGCTGGCAGAGGGAGGGAACCCGACTACTCACCTGGCAGCAGGGGGAAGACAGACAGCTGGCCCCTGGTATGCGCCTCAGGGTATTAATGGCCAGAACAGCAGGAGAGGATTGGAATCAGCGCTCCCTTGTGATAGAATTGAAAAAGGATAATTACTCCCTCTTGTTTACCGGAGATGCCGATCGTCAGGGGCTGGACCAGCTGGCCAGTGCCTACCGGCCCCAGGACCTGCTGGCAGTAACTATGCCCCATCATGGCAGCCGGGATGGTGCTAGTGGCTACTGGCTGCAGGGCTGGCAACCCCGGCTGGCGGTGATTCCTGTAGGCCCTAATCGCTATGGTCACCCCCATCAGGAAACCCTGCTCAGGCTGCAAAGGCAGGGGATAGCCGTATTGCGCACTGACCGCCAGGGAGCGGTAAGCCTTAGTTGGCCGGAGGGAGAGGATCCGCAGATTAGCTTTTTCAGGCAGGAGGAACCTTAATGCTGGCAGCAGACGGAGTTTTACAGAGCATTAAAAGAGGGGTAGTCAGTCCCCTTTATTTTATCTATGGTGAGGAAACCTGGCAGATTCGGGAGCTGGTACGGGCTTTTCGGGAGTTGCTGGCTCCCGCGCTGCGGGATTTTAATTTACAGGTACTGGATGGGAAGAACACTTCCTGGGAGCAGCTGGTAAACAGCGCCCGCACCATTCCCTTTCTGGCTGAACGGCGGGTAGTAATCGTGGAAAACTGGCAGGCCCTGCTCGCGGGAGAAGGCGGGCAGGGGGAAGAAGTCTTTTTGAGCTACCTGTCTGATCCCAACCCGGCCACGACCCTGGTGCTGGTCCAGGAAGGCAAGCCGGATAAAGGGCGGAAAGCGGTGAAGGCCCTGGAAAAAGCAGCCCAGGTGGTGCAGTGTACCCAACCCAAAGGCAGTGAATTGCTGGAGTTTATCCGCAACCAGGCCAGGCAGCTGGGCTTGAGACTGGAAGAGGAGGCGATCCGGGAGCTGGCCCTGATGGCAGGTAGTAACCTGCCTTTGCTCCACCAGGAGCTGCAAAAACTGGCCCTGTATGCCCAGGGGGAGATGCTGAACAAGGACCAGATTCAGGAGCTGGTGGCCCCTAGTCCAGAAGCAACCATCTTTCAGCTGGTGGATGCGGTGGCTGAAGGGCGCTTTACCGCAGCCTTACCGCTGTTGAAAGAACTTCTTTTTCACGGGGAACCACCGGCACGCATCCTGTATATGCTTACCCGCCAGTTTCGCTTGCTCTGGCAGGCCAGTTTGCTGGCAGCACGGGGCTACGGGGATAAGCAAATAGCTGCCCAGATCAATGCCCCCCCTTTTGCTGTTCCCAAATTACTGCGCCAGAGCCGCCGGTTTTCTGAGGGGGATTTCTATACCATCTGGGACATACTGCTGGAGGCAGATCTGGCCCTCAAAACCAGTCGCCAGGACCAGCAGCTGGTGCTGGAGCTGACAATTTTACGGTTGTGCGGAAAAAAATAAAAACAGCAGGACTGTGAGCCTGCTGTTTTTTTAATGACTAATCTGTCGACAAATTAGCCGGCGATTTGATTGAATTTCCTGGTTAAACGGGATTTGCGCCGAGCAGCGGCGTTCTTATGTAGAACACCTTTGGTAACTGCCTTGTCCAACAGGCGGCAAGCCTTAACTAAAGCAGCTTTGGCGTTATCCACATCAGTGGTGGCCAGAGCTTCATGGAAACGCCGGATGGCAGTTTTTACGGTGGATTTGATGGCAGCATTGCGCAAAGCACGCTTTCTGGCTTTGATAGCTCTTTTGGCTGCGGACTTGATGTTGGCCACAGATTTCACCTCCTTCGGGGTTGCAGTCAACAAAAGTAATTTTAACATGAGTAACCCAAAAAAGCAAGAGTATAAATTAAGAATAGGATATGGTCAATTGGGTATCCTAACGTTGAACGTAAAAACAAGGGGGTGAAAATAATGCTGGGAGCGATTGTGCGTTTTATAGTCTCTGCCATAGTACTTATGGTTGTCAGTTTCCTGGTACCCGGCTTTAAGGTTGCCGGTTTCGTCGGCGCCCTGATAGCAGCAGCGGTTATTGCGATTCTGGGTTATGTGGCTGAGCTGGTACTGGGAGACAAAGTCTCACCGCGTAGCCGGGGTCTGGTCGGCTTTATTACCGCAGCGGTGGTTATCTATCTGGCCCAGTTTATCGTTCCGGCCCAGATCAGCGCTTCCATTCTGGGAGCATTGATTGCCGCTTTTGTCATCGGTTTGATCGATGCAGTGGTACCGACCATGATTCGCTAACAGGAAAAGTTAAAATAAAAGGACTGTCGGCAAAAGTGCCGGCAGTTTTTTTGTTCTATTTGCCTGAAGGCCTGCATAGATATATTCTGCAGGCAGGAGGTGGACAAAATGCGGTTCAAAGGCAGGACAGCGGGCTGGTTAGCCCTGGGATTGACTACTTTGCTGGCGGCCTGGTGGAATATTCCCACCCGGGCCCAGGTGGAGGCGGTAGATAAGGTGGGGCAAATAGCGCCCAAAATGGATGCCCGTCAGATGTTACAGCGGGAATTGCCTTTGCTGGGAACGGAAATGATGTGGACAAGCCCGGAATGGCTGCCGGTAGGCAAACCCCAGGTATATCTGGCCCAGGGGATTCCCTTCTTGCGGGTGATGGCCGAAGAGGAGGAATGGAATGACAGTGATAAACCAGTGGCCCGGACCGATAGGGTGGTGGATAGTGTCTATCAGCCCCAGGCTGATCCGCATGAAGAGGTCAAACCGGAACAGGTGCCGGGTTTAGGTCAGTTTCGCCTCTGGTTGCCAGCGGGACAGAAGGTTCCTCTGGTTGGGATTTATAATACCCATACTTCCGAAACCTATCGCCTTACTGATAAAACCGACAAGGTACCCGGGGAAAAAGGCGGGGTTTTTGCCGCTGCTTCCGCCCTGGCGGAAGAACTGAGCAGCCGCTATGGCATTGGCGTAGTGCAGAGCCAGGCTATTCATGATGAAAACTGGCTTCTGCATAATCCCTATGCCAATTCGGCTGTGACGGCCCGGCAGATGCTGGAAAAGTATCCGGACTTGCAGCTTCTTATTGATATTCACCGGGATGCAGAAGTGCCCCGGGAGAATAGTGTGGTAAAAATCCAGGGTCGGGAGGCCGCCCGGATTATGCTGGTGGTGGGCACCAACAGCAGGGGCAATCACCCCAGCTGGCAAAAAAACCTGGCTTTTGCCCAGCAGCTGGCAAAGCAGATTGAGCAACAATATCCAGGCCTGGTGCGAAAGGTGCTGACTAAACCTGGCCGCTATAACCAGCATCTCCATCCCCGGGCTGTTTTGATTGAAATAGGGAGTACAAGCAATTCTACAGCTGAGGCAGAATACACTGCCCGCCTGCTGGCTAAAATGGTAGCAGATGTTGTCAAGAAATAAAATCAGGAGTATAATCGTTGTTAAGTATAGAGAGATAGGGGATGGGGACAGGTGCAATATTTATTACTGGTATTGACAGCTTTTTTCTGGGGTGGGGCCTTTATTGCTGGAAAAGTGGCAGTAAAGACGACACCCCCTTTTGTCGTGGCTTTTTTACGTTTTCTGATAGCTGGTATTTTACTTTTGTTGCTACTGAGGCGTCGGGAGGGTTGGCCGGACTGGCGGAAGAAAGAAAATTTCTATGGTCTTTTCTTTTTAGGTCTAACCGGGGTGTTTGGCTATAATATGCTATTTTTTGAGGCTCTCAAACATACTTCTCCTGTCAATGGTTCCCTGATTGTGGCGGCCAATCCCGGAGTTACGGCTTTAATCAATCGCTTCTGGCATGGTGAAAGACTGGGGCCACGGCGCTGGCTGGGGATTCTGCTGTCCTTTACCGGGGTTACTCTGGTCATCTGCCGGGGAGATCTGGAGCTGCTGGCCAATTTGCGCTTTAATTTTGGCGATATTCTGCTGGTGGGCGCTACTTTGTGCTGGGCCCTTTATTCCATCAAAGGCAAAGAGGTCATGAACAACTTTACTCCCCTGGCGGCCACGGCTTTTGCCTGTACGTTCGGGGCCTTATTACTCTTGCCTTTTGCCCTCTGGCAGGGGGGGCAACAGGGATGGAGCTGGCTGGGACAGGCCCAGCCCTGGCTGGCCATTATCTTTTTGGCAATTTTTGCTTCTGTGCTGGGGTTTGTCTGGTGGTACCAGGGAGTGCAGGCTATCGGGGCATCCCGGGCTGCCATTTTCATCAATCTGGTGCCCATTTCAGTGATGCTGATGTCAGCCCTGCAGGGGGAAAAGTTGACCTGGGTACAGCTGCTGGGAGCAGCCCTGGTGCTGGGTGGGGTTTATCTGACCTCCATGGCTAAAGTCCAGCCTGGCCGGGCACACTAAAAAGTAAAAGCCTGGTTGAAAGGATGGACCCCTGTGCAAAAACTGGTGCTGGTACTGGCACTGACGGTGACTTTCTGGGGAGTGGCAACAGCCTACTCTGTATTTGTCCACTGGGTGAAGCCGCCTGCTGACCCCTGGCAACGAACGGTACAGGGGCTGGAGCGAAGCTTCAAAAAGGTGGAAAAGCGACTGACCGTGGAACTGGCGGCCCGCAGGGCTTTGCTGAAATACTGGCGAAAGGAAGACGGACATGAGTAGCAAAAGCGGTGGAGTGGCCCGGGCGGCCGGTATTTTAATGGTGACCATGATATTAAGCCGCATCCTGGGACTGGTAAGGGATCAGGTGCTTACTGCCCGCTTTGGCAGCAGCCATTTAACTGATGCTTATCTGGCGGCTTTTACCATACCCGATTTGCTATATAACTTGCTGGTGGGTGGCGCCCTGAGCGCCGCCTTTATTCCGGTTTTTTCCTCCTACCTGGCCCGGGGGGAAGAGAAAGAGGCCTTTACTGTTGCCTCTACAGCTATCAATCTGGTTATGCTGCTTCTCAGTCTGGGGACAGTGCTGGCCATGATATTTACCCCCGCTCTGATGCCCCTGGTAGCTTACAAGTTTCCTGCTGAGACCAGGGAAATAACCATTTATCTGACCCGCATTATGTTGCCTTCGGTGCTATTTACCGCCCTTAACGGGCTGATGATGGGCATTCTCAATTCCTACAAGCATTTTACCGCTCCGGCGGTAGGGGCACTCTGGTATAATGTGGCCATCATCCTGGCTGGTTGGTTTCTCGCCCCCTGGCTGGGGATTGCAGCCTTTCCGGTGGGGGTCTTGCTGGGAGTAATGGCCAATTTCCTCTGGCAGTTGCCCCGGGTGAAAAAAATAGGCTTTCGTTACCGGCCGGTACTGGAGCTCCGGCATCCTGGCCTGCAAAAAATGCTGTGGCTGATGTTACCGGCTTTACTGGGGCTGGCGGCCAATCAGATCAATCTGATTATCAATCAGAATCTGGCTTCCGGACTGGATGCAGGCAGTATCACAGCCCTACGGGTAGCCAACCGCCTGATGGCGGTACCTCTGGGGGTTTTTGCCTTTGCGATTGGGGCTGCGGTTTTTCCCACCCTTACCTCACTGGCGGCTGTGGGCAAAATGTCGGAATTCAAAAACACTCTGCTGGATGGCCTGCGTTCGGTTTTTTTCATTACCCTGCCGGCAGCCGCAGGTCTGATGGCATTAGCAGAACCCATTGTGCGCCTGCTGTTTCAGCAGGGCAAGTTTTCTGCTGCTGATACCCGGCTGACAGCCCTGGCCCTGTTCTGGTATTGTCTCGGCCTTTTTGCCCAGGGAGCGGTGCTGGTGGTAACCCGGGCTTTTTATGCTTTGCAGGATACCACTACTCCTGTAAGTGTGGCAGTGGTAACAATCTTAATCAACTATCTACTGAATGTAGCTATGGTGGAGCGCTTTGCAGCGCCCGGGCTGGCTTTTGGTTATTCGGTTACAGGTATTATCAATTTCCTGGCTTTGCTTTATCTTTTGCGGCGCAAGACCGGGCCTCTCGGACTGTCCCAGCTGGTGCGTTCCTGGGGCAAGGGCAGTATAGCTGCTCTGGTGATGGGGATAGCGGTTTATTTCCTGGACCAGGGGCTGGTGCAGGTGGTCCCGGTCAGCCAGAAGGGAGGGCAGTTGCTGGAAGTACTGCTCACTGTGACAAGTGGAGCTGCCCTGTACTGGTTGCTGGCTCGCCTCTTCAAAATGCAGGAAGCGGAACAGGTGCGCCAGCTGGTGTTGCGGCGTTTGAACAGGCAACGAGCGGCTTAGCTCTTGCCTGTATTTTTTTTCACCTCGGAGAAATACTAACCTCAGCAGGCAGAGTTTGGCTGAACGAGGTGAGAGTATGCGCTGGTTTGGGGGTAAAAAGAGCAATTCGCTGAAAGCACGGGTTCAGTACCTGCAGGGACGGTTTCAACAGGCCCCTGATTTTACTATTCGCTATTTTCGCATTGGCAAAAGCCTGGAACAGGAAGGCGCCATTGTTTTCTTGAAAGGCATTGTTGATCGCACCATGGTCCATGCCGATATTCTGCGGCCTTTGCTGATCTGGGGGCGGCAGATGGAGAGCGTGGACTGGCAGGCAACAGAATCTTTGTTGTTATCGGTAGGGCAAATCAAGGAACTGGGAAATATAGAGGAGGGGGTACAGTCCCTGTTGCGCGGGGATACTCTCTTGTTGCTGGATGGGCTGGACCTGATTTATGCCATTAATACCCGGGGCTGGGAAAAACGGGGCATAACGGAACCCTCTTCGGAGCCGGTTATTCGTGGTCCTCATGATGGCTTTACGGAAACCCTGGTCACTAACCTGTCCCAAATTCGGCGGCGGCTGAAAACCACCCGGCTCAAAGCCAAACGTTATCAGGTGGGGAGATATAGCAAGACTGATGTGGCTTTGCTTTACCTGGATGGTATCGCCAATCCCCAGGTAATCGAGGAGCTGGAGAAACGGATCGAACAGCTGGATCTGGATGCTTTGCAAAGCAGTGGCCAACTGGAACAACTGATCGAAGATAATCCCTATTCTCCTTTTCCCCAGATTCAGTCCACCGAGCGACCGGACAAAGCAGTGGCCAATTTACTGGAGGGCCGGGTGGTTTTGGTGGTGGATGGTAGCCCCCAGGTGCTGATTGCCCCGTCGGTTTTCAGCCAGTTTTACCAGAGTCCGGAGGATTACGGTTCCCGCTGGCTAATGGCCACTTTTGTGCGCCTGATGAGGCTGGGCGGGTTCATAGTGGCTCTGACTCTGCCGGCAATTTATATTGCCTTGATTTCTTTCAATTATGAGATGATACCTCTGCGCTTATTGATACCTCTGGCGGAAAGCCGTTCCCGGGTGCCTTTTCCGCCCATAGTTGAGGCAATGCTGATGGAAATAACCATTGAGCTGTTGCGGGAAGCGGGGATTCGCCTGCCCAGCCCTATCGGACAAACTATCGGTATCGTGGGCGGTCTGGTGGTGGGCCAGGCGGCCGTGCAGGCTGGCCTGGTCTCCAATGTTATGGTAATTGTAGTAGCGGTGACAGCCATTGCATCTTTTGTGGTGCCTACCTATGATGTGGGCTTTTCGGTACGGCTTTTGCGTTTCCCCCTTATGTTTCTGGCCTCAGCCTTTGGGCTGGTGGGGATTGCAGTGGGTTTGACCATGTTGCTGGCCCATCTGGCTATTCTGGAGTCGGTAGGTACTCCTTATGCCCTGGGTATCAGCCCCTTGCGCCTTAAGGACTGGCTGGATTCAGCTATTCGTGCGCCTAGCTGGTTTCTGAATCAGCGGCCTACCATCGGTCATCCCTTGAACCGGACCAGACAGCAGACGGGAAAGGGGGAGAAAAAGCATGAGTAAAACGGCACCAGCAGGCAAGCTTACCCGACAACAGCTATTTTTCCTTATTTCCGGGATCCAGATCGGGGTGGGTATACTTTCCTTGCCAGCTGGTTTGCACAAGGTTGCCCGCCAGGATGGCTGGATTTCCGCCTTTATTGCGGGGTTAATGGCTGCCCTGGGACTGGTGTTTATCCATCTGGTTTGCCGCCGCTTTCCCGGACAGGCCCTTTATGATATTCTGGACAGCGTTTGGGGGAAATATCTGGGTAAATTCTGGACTGGATTGTTTATTATCTATTTCTGGGCTACAGGGGCGGTAATTTTCTGTATATATTTGGAAATCCTGCAAATCTGGATGCTGCCCCTGACACCGCGCTGGGTCCTGATTATCCTTTTAATGTTACCGGTTTTTTACCTGGTATTCAATGGGTTGACTGTACTGGGACGTTTTGCGGAAATGCTGTTTCTCATCAGTGCCTGGATTGTGATCCTTCTTTATTTCCCTCTGCGGGAGGCTCACTGGTATTATCTCAAACCCATCGGTACGGCAGGCCTGAAAGCCATCCTGCTGGGGAGTTTTAAAGCAGCTCTGGCTATGCTGGGGTTTGAGTTTTACTGGCTGGCCTATCCCTATACCAGTCCACGGCGGCGCTTGCTCTTCTGGGCCCTGGCTGCCAATGGCCTGGTTACTATTCTCTACATGGCAGTAACAGTAATTGCTTTTGCTTTTTATAGCCCGGAGGAGATTGAAAGCTGGCGCTGGCCGACTCTGGGCTTACTCAAGGTGATTCAGTTTTCTTTTATTGAGCGGATGGAATATGTGATTTTAGCTCTTTGGGTGCCGGTAGTCCTTTTGACTGTGATTGGGATGTTTTATGGTGCCGGTTTAGGAACAGCGCATTTGCTGAAGCGTAAGGATCATCGTTATCTAACTTTGCTTCTGGTCCTGCTGGCAGGGGTTGTCGACATATTTTTACCTGATGCTGATAAATTGAGTAAACTGGGAGATTATCTGGGTTATGCCGGTTTAGGGCTGGGGATCCTCCTGCCAGGACTAAGCTGGTTGCTGGCCAGTTTGCTGCCCAGGGGAGGGATGAGGAATGAAAAGAATTAAAACCCTGGCTCTGGGCTTGATTCTATTAATCACCAGTGGTTGCTGGGATGCCAGACCCCTGGAAGAAAGCACCATCACCCTGAGTGTGGGGATTGACCGGGATGAACGGGGACGGTTGCTCATGACCACCGTGGCTCCAGTGCTGGAGGAAGATGCGAAAAAGAAGGTACTGGTTGTCTCCACTCTGGCCCATACTCCCCGCCAGGCTCGCATGAATCTGGACCGGATGTTACCAAATCCGATCAGTGGTGGTAAACTCCAATTTATTTTGATCGGTGAGGAACAAGCCCGAAATGGTATCCGGGGTATCATGGATGTGTTTTTCCGGGATCCTGGCAATCCTTCTACTGCCTATGTGGGAGTAGTGGAGGGCAAGGCCCAGGAGCTCTTTATGCAGGAATATCCTGATAAGCCCCGCATTTCCCTTTACCTGGCCAGCCTGGTCAAACACGGTAAGGGGGAAGGAAAGGTGATACCTGTTACAGTGCAGCGCCTGCGCACCATGATGTATGATGAAGGCCAGGATACCTTTTTGCCCTATTTTCGCCGGGGGGCCAAGGAAGTTAGCCTGGCTGGCACTGCGTTGTTTATAGAGGACAAATTCAAAACAGTCCTGCCGCCACGGGAAAGCGCCTGGCTCTCCCTGGTTAACGGCGATACCAGCAGAATAAAACTTACTATGCGCTGGCGCAAGGATGAACTGGAAACACCTGATGACTTCCTTTCGGTCTGTTATTTTGCCGAGGATCGGGACTTCAAGGTGCATAAAGGAGAGGGGTGGAAAGTGGAAATAAATCTAAAAACCAGGACGTCCCTGGAGGAAGTTCCCTGGGATTTAGATTTAAGTGATAAAAAAACTGTCAAGAAAATACAGAGTTTTTTAAGTCAGGAAGCTCAGAGGGAAATAATGAATATGTTGCGGTTTGTACAGAAAGTGCCTGCTGATGTCCTGGGTGTGGGCCAGCGGATACGGGCAGAGTTCCCGCGGGAATGGCAAAAAATGGACTGGAGGCAGGAATTTCCCCGGGTAAAGTTTCAAGTCAAGGTTCAGGTGGATATTGCCCGCACTGGATTGACCAAATAGGATTGCTCCTCAGGGCAGAAAATGCTATAATATTTTGGTAACTGATGCCCTGAAGGAGGACAGAACAGCATGGTCCATGACCATATTCGCAATTTCTGCATTATCGCTCATATTGACCACGGCAAATCCACTCTGGCCGACCGGCTGTTGGAATATACCGGCACCTTAAGTGAACGGGAAATGACGGAACAGGTGCTGGACTTGATGGAACTGGAAAAGGAACGGGGTATTACCATCAAGCTGCAGGCTGTGCGCCTCAATTATAAGGCCAGGGATGGCAGGGAATACATCCTCAACCTGATTGACACACCTGGCCATGTGGACTTTACCTATGAGGTATCCCGAAGTCTGGCCGCCTGTGAAGGAGCGCTGCTGGTGGTGGATGCCTCCCAGGGGATTGAGGCCCAGACTCTGGCCAATGTCTATATGGCCTTAGAGCATGATCTGGAAATCATCCCGGTAATCAATAAAATCGACCTGCCCAGTGCCGAGCCGGAGCGGGTGCGGCAGGAGATTGAAGATGTAATCGGTCTGGATGCTTCTGAAGCCATCCTGGCTTCAGCCAAAGCCGGTATCGGGGTGGAAGAGATTCTGGAAGCCATTGTAGCCAAAATTCCGGCTCCCAAGGGGGATCCTGAGGCTCCCCTGCAGGCCTTGATTTTTGACAGTCACTTTGACCCCTACAAGGGGGTAATCGTCTACTTCCGGGTAGTGCAGGGCACCATCAAAAAAGGTATGAAGATTCGCTTCATGGCCACGGGCAAGGAGTTTGAAGTCACCGAAGTGGGGACTTTCCGGCCTTTCCCGGTGCCGACAGAGCAGCTGTCGGTGGGTGAGGTGGGCTATCTGGCGGCCAGTATCAAAAATGTGAAAGATACTACTGTTGGGGATACTATTACCGAAGCGGAGCGGCCGGCTGCTGAGCCTTTGCCCGGTTACCGCAAGGCCACGCCCATGGTCTTCTGTGGCCTCTATCCAGTGGATAGCGGGGATTATGAGGATCTGCGGGATGCCCTGGAAAAGCTCAATCTCAATGATGCGGCCTTAATCTATGAGCCGGAGACATCGGTGGCGCTGGGTTTTGGTTTTCGCTGTGGGTTCCTGGGGCTGTTACACATGGAGATTATCCAGGAGCGCCTGGAGCGGGAATACGGCCTGACTTTGATCACTACTGCCCCCAGTGTGGTCTACCGGGTTTTTCTGACCAACGGGGAAGTAATCGATATCGATAACCCTACCAAATTGCCGCCGCCTACTCAGATCGAACACCTGGAGGAACCCTATGTCAAAGCCACCATCATGGTGCCCAACAATTTTGTCGGGGCAATTATGGATCTGGCTCAGGAAAAGCGGGGCAATTTCCTCAACATGGAATACCTGAGTGAAAGCCGGGTCATGTTGCATTATGAACTGCCCCTGGCGGAAATCGTTTATGATTTCTTTGATCAGCTTAAATCCAGGACCAAGGGTTATGCTTCTTTTGATTATGAATTCATTGGCTACAAGCCATCCAAACTGGTCAAACTGGATATACTCATCCACGGGGAAGTGGTGGATGCCCTTTCCTTTATTGTCCACAAGGACAAAGCCTACCAGCGCGGGCGGCAGATGGTGGAAAAACTGCGGGATCTCATCCCCCGCCACCAGTTTGAAATCCCTATCCAGGCGGCCATCGGCAATAAAGTCATCGCCCGGGAGACGGTCAAGGCTTTACGCAAAAATGTACTGGCCAAGTGTTATGGCGGGGGGATT
>NZ_BDLR01000039.1:18423-26434 GCF_002049395.1 Carboxydocella sp. JDF658
GGATGAAGCAGGTGGGAAATGTGGAAATTCCCCAGGAAGCCTTTATGGCAGTGCTCAGTATTGACCAGAAATAAAAGAGGCCGGGTTTCCGGCCTCTTTATACTTCGGCAATGGCATCAGTGGGGCAATTTTCCAGAGCTTCCCTGGCCTCATCCTCCAGGTCATCTGGCACCTCATCCACAATGGCTTTGGCTTTGCCTTCATCATCCCAGTCATAGACATCGGGGCAGGTGCTGACGCAGGCGCCACAGCTGATGCACAAATCAGGATCTACCTTGACTTTCATGGTCTCAACCTCCTTCGCCTACAGTTTGCCCGAAAGGGGGAAAAATATGCTGGGGGTCTATGTTCATGTTCCCTTTTGTTTGCGAAAATGCCATTATTGTGATTTTTATTCCCGGCCGGCCAGCGGGGAAGAAAGGGAGCGCTATCTTGACCTTGTTTGCCAGGAAACGGAAGCGGCTGTCCGGCAGGTGCCGGAACGAGAAGTGGATACCATTTTCCTGGGGGGCGGTACTCCGGGGCTGCTGGGTCCAGAGGGCATAAAAAAAATTCTGCAGGCTATTGCCGGGAATTTTCATATCATCAATACCGTTGAAATAACTATGGAGACAAACCCCGGGGCGAATAGAGATATCTGGCCGCTAATGGCAGCAGCAGGCATCAACCGGGTGAGTCTGGGTGCTCAGGCGGCCCAGGAGCGACTGTTACGGGTTTTAGGCCGCTGCCATACCTGGCAGGAAGTCCAGAACACGGTGCAGGCAGTTCGCCGGGCTGGCTTAACCAACCTCAATCTCGACCTGATGTACGGATTGCCGGGACAATCCCTGGCGGACTGGCAGGAAACAGTAGCAGCTGCCCTGGCGCTGGAAGTGCCCCATCTCTCCCTTTATGCCCTGAAAGTGGAAGAAAATACCCCCTTTGACCGCTGGGAAAGGGAGGGCAGGATAACCCTGCCGGAAGAAGAGGAATGGGCGGAAATGTACTGGTGGGCCAGGGAAAAACTGGAGACAGCAGGTTACCTGAATTATGAACTGAGTAACTTCGCCCGGCCAGGATTCGAATGCCGGCATAATCTCAAATACTGGCGCCGCCAGCCTTATCTGGGACTGGGGCCGGCAGCCCATTCCTGCTGGGGGAATGTACGCTGGGCCAATCCCGCCAGCCTGGAGGAGTGGGAAGCAGAAGTTCGGGCTCGGGGCTGGAGCGGGCAGCTGGTGGAAAGGCTGAGCGAGAAAGAAATCCTGGCTGAACAGGTTATTCTCGGCCTGCGCCTGGCCGAAGGAGTGGTTCTGACCCCGGAAATTGAGGCAGAATGGTCAACAGTTATAGCTTCTCTGAAGCAGCGGGGTCTGGTCCAGGTTTCGGGAAACAGGCTTAAACTCACGCGGCAGGCCTGGTATATTGCCAATGAAGTGATGGCAGAGTTTATCTAGTACCTTGACATTCCCTGCCCCAGGTGGTATTTTTTAAGTAGTGGCCTTTAGCACTCGTCTGGTGAGAGTGCTAACAACGGGCCTGGCGGAAGGTGATGAGGGATGCAATTGGATGAGCGGAAAAAGCGCATTTTACTGGCGATTATTCAGGACTATATTGCTACCGCTGAACCGGTAGGCTCCCGAACCATTGCCAAAAAGTATGAGCTGGGGGTGAGCCCGGCTACTATACGCAATGAAATGGCCGACCTGGAAGAAATGGGCTATATCGAACAGCCTCATACTTCAGCGGGGCGGATTCCCTCAGACCTGGGCTATCGCTATTATGTGGACTTTTTGATGGAGAAATACCGCCTGGCTGATGAAGACCGGGAATACATCCGCCAGGGGTTTGAAACCAGACGGATGGAAGTGGCCCAGGTGATTCAGCGGACTGGCCAGCTGCTGTCCCAGATGACCAATTATACCACAATAGTGCTGGGACCACAGCTGGGCAAAACGGGGATTAAGCATGTGCAACTGGTACCGGTAGAACCAGGCAAGGCCTTGCTGGTCATGGTCAGCCTTTCCGGTCTGGTACAGAACCGGCTCATCGAGATTCCGGAAAATTTGTCTGCCGAGGATTTATGGCAGATTAGCCAGGTATTGAATGCCAAGCTCCATGGCAAAACCATAGCCGATATTCGCCGCACCCTGTTGCAGGAGATTTATTCTGAACTGGCCCGGCAACGGGCGGTGGCGGAACTGGTACTGGATTTACTCAGCCAGGAGGAGCTTCTGAGCGGGGAGGAAAAGGTCTATCTGGCCGGGATCCTCAATATTCTTAACCAGCCGGAATTTCGCAATATCGAGAAAATCAAGACTCTGTTGTCCCTGCTGGAACAGGAGGAACAGCTGCGCCACCTGGTTCAGCCCGAGGATGAAGGCTTGCTGGTGCGAATCGGGGCAGAGAACCCCATTCAGGTGATGCGGGATTGTTCCATGATCACTGCTACCTATACGGTCGATGGTCAGGTGGTGGGAGCCATCGGGGTACTGGGCCCCACCCGGATGGAGTATGCCCGGGTGATGGCCCTGGTGGAATATATTACCGAAAACCTCTCCCAGATGCTGACCGATTTTTACCGCCGCACCTAGAGCGGCTGAAGGAGGTAAGGCAATGAGCTTAAAACAGCAAGCTGTCCAGGCCACCGAGGTGGATGAGAAACTGGCAGCTCTGATGACCAATGCCAATGCCATCAGGGCCATTGCCGCTGCTGTGGAAGGCACTCTGGGTCCTAAAGGTCTGGATACCATGCTGGTGGATAAATTCGGTGACGTGGTCATCACCAATGACGGCGTCACCATTTTAACGCTGATGGAAGCCAATCATCCGGCCGCCCGATTGCTGATCAATGTGGCAAAAGCCCAGCAGGCGGAAATCGGTGATGGTACTACCACTGCCACTGTGATGGCCGGGGCCCTGGTTGCAGAAGGGGTTAACCAGGTAGTACGGGGGGTGCCGGTCACCAGGGTGATCGAGGGCATCCGGATAGGAGTCAGGGGAGCCCTGGAGTTTATCGAGCAACAGGCCCGCCCTGTACGCAGCCTCAAGGATCCCCTGCTCTATCGCATTGCCTACATAGCCGGACGGGAAAACGAGGATATTGCCCGCCTGGTAGTGGATGCAGCCCGCCTGGTGGGAATCAAGAAATTGAAGGAACCGGGCTTTAAGCTGGCAGATACGATTGTGGCCGAGGAAGGGGCCGATAACCAGGTCTTTTCCGGGGTGATCATCAACAAGGAACCTATGAATGACGAGATGCCCCGGGACCTGCGGGATGTAAAAGTCCTGATCATTGATGATGCCCTGGAACCGGAGGAGCTGGAAGATGAGGCCCTGGCTACTGAGGCCGGTTTCAATCGCTATATGGAATTACAGCAGGAATTCAAGGATAATGTGCGCAAAATCGTGGATCTGGGTGTAGGACTGGTTATCGTTGACCGCGGGGTAGAGGCCTGGGCGGAAGAAACTCTGACTGACGCCGGAGTGATGGTGTTACAGCGGGTTTCCAACAAGGAACTGCGCAAGGCAGCGGAACATACAGGAGCCCGACCCATTAAACGCACCGGTCTCAAGCGCTCCCCGGAAGAACTGGTTCGCTATCTGGGCCAGGCCAAATGGGTGCTGGCTGATGAGCGCCTGGAACATGTGCGGATTCTCGGTGGTGCTGGTAAACCTATGGCTACCGTGCTGGTGGGAGCCGCCACTGAAGAAGTAGTCGGTGAACGGGAGCGGATTGCCAAGGATGCCGCTTCCTCCGTTCAGGCTGCTGTTTGTGGCGGGGTAGTGGCCGGAGGCGGTTCCCTTGAGCTGGCTGCTGCTCGCCAGGTGGAAAAACTGCGGGAAAACACCCGGGGTATGGCTGCCTATGGTATTGATTGCGTGGTGGCTGCCCTCAAACGGCCCCTGGCCCAAATCGTGGAAAATGCCGGCTTCAATTCTCTGGAGAAACTGGGGGATGTGGTAGCTGCTCAGGCGGAAAAAGGCAATAACGCCCTGGCCATAGATTGTGACAGCGGTCAGGTAGTGGATATGTGGGAACTAGGCGTGGTTGATCCGGCCCTGGTGAAACTGCATGCTTTGCGCGCTGCCGGGGAAGTCGCTGAAGCTATTCTGCGGATTGATACCATCATCCGGAAAAAAGAGGAGAAAAGCAGCAAGCTGGAGCCAGAAATGGAGGAATAGGGAGACATGACCCAGATGGAAGAGGATAAAAAAATGGAAGCCAATGAACAGGAACCGGCCGGGGCCGGAGCTGCTCAGGAACAGACGCAGGAACCCGGTCAGCTGGAACAGCTGCAACAGCGAATAAATCAACTGGAACAGCAGCTGGCCGAGGAAAAGAATGCCCGCTTGCGGGCCCTGGCTGATCTGGAAAACTTCCGACGGCGGGCCCGGCAGGAACGGGAAGAACTGTTGAAATATGAGGCAGAAGGCCTGATTACAGCCCTCTTGCCGGTTATTGACAATTTTGAACGGGCTCTGGCGGCTACCGGAGAAGAAGGCCAGTTACGGCAAGGGGTGGAAATGATTTACCGCCAGTTGATGGAAGTCCTGACCAGAGCAGGGCTGACTCCGATGGAATGCCAGGGCCAGGAATTTGATCCTCACCTGCATCAGGCTGTTATGCAGGTCCCAACTGAAGAACAGCCGGAAAACACCATTGTGGATGTGTATCAAAAAGGATATTATCTCAAGGATAAGGTAATTCGCCCGGCCATGGTCACAGTGGCCGTCAGAAACTGAGCAACATATAATCTTTAGGAGGGTGAAGGACAGCTATGAGCAAGATTATCGGCATCGACCTGGGTACAACCAACTCCTGTGTAGCAGTAATGGAAGGTGGCGAAGTGACGGTTATTCCCAATGCGGAAGGGGGCAGAACCACTCCTTCTGTAGTGGGCTTTTCCAAAACCGGGGAACGGCTGGTGGGCGAGGTAGCCAAGCGCCAGGCGGTAACCAACCCGGAACGGACGGTGATTTCCATCAAGCGCCACATGGGCACAGATTATAAAGTAAACATCGATGGCAAGCAATATACTCCCCAGGAAATCAGTGCTATGATTCTGCAGAAATTGAAAGCTGATGCGGAAGCCTATCTGGGCGAACCGGTAACCAAAGCGGTAATCACTGTACCGGCATACTTCACTGACAGCCAGCGCCAGGCTACCAAGGATGCCGGGCGCATTGCCGGTCTGGAAGTAATGCGGATCATCAATGAGCCTACCGCTGCGGCCCTGGCCTATGGTCTGGATAAGGAAGAAGACCAGACCATTCTGGTTTATGACCTGGGTGGTGGTACCTTCGATGTCTCCATCCTGGAACTGGGGGATGGGGTCTTTGAAGTCAAGGCTACTGCCGGTAATAACCGCCTGGGTGGTGATGATTTCGACCAGCGCATCATCGACTGGCTGGTGGCCGAATTCAAAAAAGAAAACGGCATCGATCTGTCCCAGGACAAAATGGCTATGCAGCGATTGAAAGAAGCAGCAGAAAAAGCTAAAAAAGAACTGTCCAGCACCACGGTGACCACTATCAGCTTGCCCTTTATCACTGCGGACCAGAACGGGCCCAAACACCTGGAAATGACCCTGACCCGGGCCAGGTTTGAAGAGATGACCGCTGATCTGGTGGAAGCCACTATGGGTCCCACCCGGCAGGCTCTGAAAGATGCGGGTCTGGAGCCCAAGGATATCGACAAGGTCTTGCTGGTAGGCGGTTCTACCCGGATTCCGGCCGTTCAGGAAGCTATTCGCCGTTTCCTGGGCAAAGAACCTCACAAGGGTATTAACCCCGATGAATGCGTAGCAATTGGTGCTGCCATCCAGGGGGCAGTGTTGTCCGGGGAAGTCAAGGATGTAGTCTTGCTGGATGTTACGCCCCTCTCCCTGGGGATTGAAACCCTGGGTGGGGTGTTTACCCGGATTATTCCGCGCAACACCACTATTCCTACTTCCAAGAGCCAGATTTTCTCCACTGCGGCGGATAACCAGACCCAGGTGGAGATCCATGTCCTGCAGGGTGAGCGGGAAATGGCAGCTTACAACAAGACCCTGGGCCGGTTCATCCTGGATGGCATTCCGCCGGCACCGCGGGGTGTACCGCAAATTGAGGTTACTTTTGACATTGATGCTAACGGGATTGTGCATGTTTCCGCCAAAGACAAGGCTACCGGGCGGGCCCAGAGCATTACCATCCAGTCCTCTTCCGGTTTGAGTGAGGAAGAAATCCAGCGTATGGTCAAGGAAGCAGAAGCCCATGCGGAAGAAGACCGCAAGCGCAAGGAAGAGGTAGAAATCCGCAATAATGCCGATTCCATGGTTTATCAGGCGGAAAAAACCATCAAGGATTTCGGGGATAAGGCGGATCCGGCCAAGGTGGAAGCAGTGAAAAAGGCGGTAGAAGAACTGAAAACTGCCCTGGCTGGCAATAATATTGATGAGATCAAGGCCAAGACCGAAGCCCTGACCGCACCCCTCTATGACCTGACGGCGGCCATGTACCAGCAGCAGGCCCAGCAGCAGCCGCCTCAGAATGACAGTAAAGACGGTCAGGATCCCAATGTGGTAGATGTGTAAACTGGCGGGGGAGGAGACTCCCCCTTTTCCTAATTGCCGCAAAAAGTTTGAGGTGGTAGCTGATGAGCAAACGGGATTACTATGAGGTGTTAGGGGTTGGCCGTAACGCCACCGAAGAGGAAATCAAGAAGGCGTACCGCAAATTGAGCAAAAAGTATCACCCGGACCTCAACCCTGGAGATAAAAGCGCCGAGGAAAAATTCAAGGAAATCAATGAAGCCTACGAGGTGCTGTCTGACCCCCAAAAGCGGGCTGCCTATGACCAGTTTGGCCATGCCGGGGCCCAGGGCTTTGGCGGCCAGGGGGGCTTTGGTGATTTCCAGGGCGGCTTCGGTGGTTTTGGGGCCGAGGAAATCTTCGGCGATATTTTCGATATGTTTTTTGGCGGTGGTAGCCGTAAGCGCCAGGGCCCGCAGCGGGGTTCTGACCTGAGTGCGGAAATTGAGCTGACTTTTGAGGAGGCGGCTTTTGGCACCACCAAAACCATCGAAATTCCCCGCACCGAAACCTGTGAAATCTGCCATGGTACCGGGGCGAAGCCGGGCACCGGGCAGCGTACCTGTCCCACCTGTAATGGTACGGGACAGCAGCAGATTGTGCAAAATACGCCTTTTGGCCGCTTTATCCAGAGCCGCCCTTGCCAAACCTGTGCTGGACAGGGTAAAATTATTGAGCAGCCCTGTCAACACTGTCATGGCAAAGGCAGGGTAAGGAAATTGCGCAAAATTACCGTCAACATTCCTGCCGGGGTGGATAGCGGCACCCGGGTGCGCAAGGCGGGGGAAGGGGAAGCCGGCCTCAGAGGTGGGCCGCCGGGAGATCTCTATTTGATTGTACGGGTTAAACCCCATAAGATTTTTCGCCGTGAGCACAATGATGTGGTGATGAAATTGAATATTTCCTTCCCGCAAGCAGCCCTGGGAGATGAAGTGGAAGTACCCACCCTGGAAGGGAAGGAGAAAATCAAGATCAGTCCCGGCACCCAGAATGGCACAGTCATTCGCTTGCGCGGCAAAGGCATCGTAGATGTCCATGGCCGGGGGCGGGGTGACCAGCGCATCGAAATCCAGGTGGAAGTGCCGACCAAATTGACGGAACGGCAAAAACAGCTGCTGGAGGAACTGGCGGAAACCATGGGACAGAAGCCGGCAGGAGTTCACCAGGAAAAGAGTTTTTTTGATAAAGTGAAGGATGCCTTTATGGGCTAAATGATGGAGGTATGCAGCAGCTTCAGAAAACTAGACTATAATTGATTGTATTTAACTGTTTTGCTACATTAAAGGTATGGAACTATTATCCATTGGAGAAGCAGCAAAGTCCGGCAGGGTTTCGGGGAGCTGATCAGGAATGCCAAAGAAACACGAGAAGAACAAATTTAGCATAACTGTGTGCGGGGAGTTTTTTCCGGAGATTTACCCGGCTCACCGGTCTTCGAAGTGGAGCCGGGGCGAAGA
>NZ_BDLR01000040.1:0-16042 GCF_002049395.1 Carboxydocella sp. JDF658
GCCCCCCAGTTCTTCTTCTTCCACCAGACCGGTCATCAGCACCCGCCCCGTCCCCGGAGTGACGGGAATTACCGTGGCTTCCACTTCCACTACGGTACCCATGCCCGGTCCATAGACAGCCAGTCCATTGACCAGACCCACCTGGGGCGCCGGGGGGATTTTTTTCTCCGGCCGGGGACTGTACTGGCCGCTGTTAACCACCCATTCCACATCCGCCACCCGAATCAGATTGCGTCCTTCGGTCAAAGCCAGGCCGGCAGCGATTTGCACCATATTGACCGCTTCCCGGCCATTGGTGGCATACTTTTTAATCACATCCACAGCCCCTGCTTCCACAGGCATCTTGATTTTTTCTGCCGCGTTGGCCGCTATGACCCCTATTTCTTCAGGCAGCAGGGCCCGGAAAAAAACCTCCATACAGCGGGAACGCAAAGCCGGAGGCAATTCCTGGGGCAGGCGGGTAGTGGCTCCCACCAGACGAAAATCCGCTGGCAGTCCATTCTGGAAGATATCATGAATATGGGAAGGGATATTGCCATCTTCCGCACTGTAATAGGCTGACTCCAGAAAAACCTTGCGGTCCTCCAGGACTTTTAACAATTTATTCATTTGTACCGGATGCAATTCTCCGATTTCGTCAATAAACAAAATCCCTCCGTGGGCTTTGGTTACTGCCCCCGGCTTGGGCTGGGGAATACCGGCCATACCCAGGGGACCAGCCCCCTGGTAGATCGGGTCATGGACAGAGCCGATCAGGGGATCGGCAATGCCCCGTTCATCAAAACGGGCAATAGTGGCATCCAGTTCCGTGAAGGTAGCTTCCGGCCCAAAGGGAGAAAGGGGATTGCGTTTGGCTTCTTCCAGCACCAGCCGCGCTGCTGCGGTTTTTCCTACCCCCGGCGGACCATAGATGATAACATGCTGGGGATTAGGTCCGCACAAAGCTGCCCGCAGAGCTTTTAAACCTTCTTCCTGGCCGATGATTTCCTCGAAGCGGGTTGGACGGGTTTTTTCCGCCAGGGGTTCAGTCAGGGATATGCGCCTGAGCTGCTGGAGTTTCTCCATTTCCTTCCGGCTTTCCCGGTTGACCGCAATTTTGGTGCCCTGCTGGGCCTTGAGCAAGTTCAAAAAGTAGAGTCCGATCACAATGGCAAAAAAAAGCTGAATCAAGCCGACAATGCCACTGATGCCAATGGAATTCATAAAAAATCACCTCCGGTTGGTCTACTTAGATATTATTACCAGCCAGAGGTGATTTTAATCTTTAGGCTGTAACGCCTTTTTTCTTTTTCTTCTTTTCCGCTGTAATAATCAAGGGCTGTTCCTTCTTCAAAATGCAATCAGCAGTGATAACCACTTTTTCGATGTCATCCCGCGAAGGAATTTCGTACATGACATCCAGCATGATATCTTCGATAATAGCCCTCAGCCCCCGGGCCCCGGTATTGCGCTTGAGCGCCTCCTGAGCCACTACCCGCAGGGCTTCCGGCTGAAACTCCAGCTCGATGCCATCCAGCTCGAAAAGTTTCTGGTACTGCTTGACCAGAGCATTCTTGGGCTCAGTCAGGATGCGGACGAGAGCCTCTTCATCCAGGGCATCCAGGGTCACAATCACCGGCAGCCGCCCGACAAACTCCGGAATCAGACCGTACTTGAGCAAATCCTCGGGCAGGATCTCCCGCAGCAGCTCGCCGATATTGCGCTCCTGCCGGGACTTGACTTCCGCCCCAAAGCCCAGGGTTTTCTTGGCCAGCCGGTTTTGAATGATTTTGTCCAGACCATCAAAGGCACCACCGCAGATAAAGAGGATATTGGTAGTGTCCAGCTGAATGAATTCCTGATGGGGGTGTTTGCGTCCTCCCTGCGGGGGCACACTGGCAGTAGTCCCCTCCAGAATTTTCAGCAGGGCCTGCTGTACCCCTTCTCCAGATACATCCCGGGTAATGGAGGGGTTATCGGACTTGCGGGCGATTTTATCGATTTCATCAATATAGACAATCCCTTTTTCCGCCCGCTCGATATCATAATCGGCATTCTGGATCAGCTTGAGGAGAATGTTCTCTACATCCTCACCCACATAACCGGCTTCCGTCAAACTGGTCGCATCAGCAATGGCAAAAGGCACATTGAGAAGCCGGGCCAGAGTCTGAGCCAGCAACGTCTTACCACTACCGGTAGGGCCGATCATGATGATATTGGACTTTTGCAGTTCCACATCATCAATTTTGCCTCCCAGATTGATGCGCTTGTAGTGGTTATAGACTGCCACGGCCAGGGCTTTTTTGGCTTCCTCCTGACCGATGACATACTGGTCCAGGATCTCCTTGATCTCTCTGGGTTTGGGGATATCACCCAGTTCGAATTCCGTTTCCTCGTGCAATTCCTCTTCGATGATTTCATTGCACAGTTCTATACATTCATCACAGATATATACCCCGGGGCCAGCCACCAGCTTCTTGACCTGATCCTGTAACTTGCCGCAGAAGGAACACTTCAGTTGGCCTTTGTCATCATATTTGTACATAAAATATCACCTCAAAGTTTACTTCTTACGGGTAATCACCTCATCGATGATCCCGTACTGTTTAGCCTGGTCTGCTGACATGAAGAAATCCCTTTCGGTATCGACAGCGATTTTCTCCAGTGGTTGGCCGGTGTGATGGGAGAGCAATTCATTCAATACCTGCTTCATGCGCAAAATCTCGCGGGCATGGATTTCAATCTCAGTGGCCTGGCCCTGTACACCGCCCAGGGGCTGATGGATCATGATCCGGGCCTGGGGCAAAGCGAAGCGCTTACCTTTGGCCCCGGCAGCCAGCAGGAAAGCCCCCATGGAAGCTGCCTGGCCCAGGCAGATAGTGGATACATCGGGTTTGATATACTGCATGGTATCATAAATTGCCATTCCAGCGGTTACAACCCCACCCGGGGAATTGATATACAGATGAATGTCCTTGTCCGGATCTTCCGCTTCCAGGAACAGCATCTGGGCAATGACCAGGTTGGCCATGTGGTCATCAATGGGACCACCAATGAAGATAATCCGGTCTTTCAGCAAGCGGGAATAAATATCATAGGAGCGCTCACCGCGATTAGTCTGTTCCACCACAATTGGTACCAAATAACTCATTTGTTATCACCTCATTCTACTCTTAAATGGGTAAATGGGCAAACAAGACGGCATTACACAGCCGCCTTGTCCTCCCACCCTAAGCTATTTTGGCTTTTTCCACCAGGAACTTGATGGTTTTTTCAAAAGCTATGCTATTTTTCAACGCATCCATGGAGCCATAACGTTCAAAGGCTGTGCGCAGTTCTTCCACACCCTGGTTATAAATTTTGGCCAGCTTTTCCAGTTCAGCAGTAACTTCTTCCTCAGTGGCATCAATAGCTTCCTTGCGGGCAATAGCTTCCAGAACCAGATCGGTGCGCACAGATTTTTCCGCTTCCGGACGCAGGTCGGCCTTTACCTGCTCGATAGTGGAACCAGTGTAACGCAGATAGTCTTCCATGGTCAGACCTTGCCGCTGCAGGCGCTCAGACATATCCTGCACCATGTTTTCCAGGCGGTTTTCAATCATCACTGCCGGAATTTCCACTTTGGCATTGGCAACCGCCTTTTCCACTACCTGACTGCGGACAGAGGCTTCCGCATTCTTTTCTGCGGTCTCCAATAGTCTATTCCGAATGTCAGCTTTTAATTCCTCCAGAGTATTAAATTCACTGACATCTTTGGCAAATTCGTCATCCAGAGGCAGCAATTCCTTGCGGCGGATGGTCTTGACAGTAACTTTGAAAACGGCATCCTTACCGGCCAGGTTTTCGGCATGATACTCCTGCGGGAAGGTTACTTTCACATCTCTGGTCTCGCCCACCCGGGCCCCAATCAGCTGCTCCTCAAAGCCAGGAATAAAGGTACCAGAGCCGATTTCCAGGGGATAGTCCTCCCCTTTGCCACCAGCAAAAGCTTCCTCATCGATAAAGCCTTCAAAGTCGATGACAGCGACATCGCCTTTTTCCACAGTGCCATCTTCCACAGTCTGGATTTTAGCATAGCGCTGTTGCAGCTGGGCCAGTTCCTTTTCCACATCTTCATCGGTTACATTGACTTCAGGCTTATTGACTTCCAGTTCAGTATACTGACCCAGTTCCACTTCCGGTTTTACCTGAACAGTAGCCTTGAAGATCAGCGGTTGACCTTCTTCTGCCTGCACCAGTTCTACCTGTGGCCGGTCAATGGGCTCAATTTCAGTCTCCATAACGGCCTGGAAATAGGCATCTGCCAGCAAGGTATCCAGAGCTTCATTATAGAGGCTTTCCTTGCCAAAATATCTTTCAAAAATGAACCGCGGCGCCTTTCCTTTCCGGAAGCCGGGGATATTCACTTTTTTCACCAGTTTCCGATAGGCCTGATCCAGCGCCAGGCTGAAGCGTTCAGCCGGTACTTCCACATCCAGTTGTACCAGGTTCTTTTCTATTTTTTGGGCTGTGGCTTTCATCAACTAATGCTCCCCCTTAAGATTATGTAGTTTTTTAGCCAGTCTTTAAACGGCATATATTTATTTTACATGATTCTGTCAAGATACGCAAATAAATTTCAGAAAAATCTCAGGGCCGCCATTCGACAATTTCAACTCGTATCCCGTCCTGCTCCAGCCAGAGGCGACCATAGCTGCCATAAGGAGAACCCGTGCGCGGTCTGGCCAGGCTGCCGGGGTTGAACAGCAAAACTTGCCCGTCATCCTCCTGAACCGGTATATGGCTGTGGCCAAATACTACAATCCTTACCCCTTCCTCCTGGCCCTTGTAATAAAGGGAGCTCAGCCCTGACTTGGCTCCATAACGATGACCATGCAGGAGCAAAAGGGGTACATCAGCAAGGACCAGCTTTTTCTCCTCCGGCCCTGCCCAATCACAGTTTCCCTTCACTCCGTACACCGGCACCTCGATTACCTGGCTGAGGGCAATCGCATCATCATAATGATCCCCGGCATGCAGGATAGCATCAGCCCTGCCTTCCCTGTCCAGTACCTCACGGCATAACTGCCAGCGACCATGGGTATCACTGAAAACCAGGATTTTCATAATTACTCACCTGCCCTGGCCAGTCGTTCCAGTTCACTTATCATTTTGCGCAAAGCCTGGCCCCTGTGGCTGACGGCATTTTTTTCATCCGGGCTCAGCTCAGCCATGGTCTTGCCTTTTTCCGGCAGGTAGAAGAGGGGATCATAACCAAAGCCCCCTTCTCCTCTGGCTTCACAGAGGATAATGCCAGGACAGCTGCCCTCGGTAACTGCCACTACCCCGCGTTCCGGATGGGCTAAAGCCATCACACAACGAAAACGGGCTTCCCGGTCAGAAAAAGGCACTCCCGCCAGTTCTTCCAGTAATTTGGCATTATTGCGGGCATCATCCTTAACCTCACCGGCATAGCGAGCCGAATGCACGCCGGGCGCTCCCCCCAGAGCTGCCACCTCCAGCCCGGAATCATCGGCCAGAGCCCAGCAACCTGTAGCCCTGGCTATTTCCAGGGCCTTTTTGCGAGCATTGCCCTCAAAAGTCAGCTCATCTTCCACCACTTCCGGCAAATGGGGAAAATCGGTCAGGCTTTTGATTTCCCAGTCAGTCCCTGCCAGCAAAGCCTTGATTTCCTCCAGTTTTCCCTTGTTTCCCGTTGCGATCACCAGTTTACCCACTATCCTAACACCACCAGTTGTTTTTGGTAAGCCACCATTTCCGCAATCCCCTTGCTGGCTAAATCCAGCAGTGCGTCCAATTCCTCCCGGGGAAAAGCGGTATCCTCCGCTGTGCCCTGTACTTCCACCAGTAAGCCCTGGCCGGTCATTACCACATTCATATCCACCTGGGCCCGGCTGTCCTCTTCATAGCACAAATCCAGCAGCAGCCGATCTTCCACCTTGCCCACACTGACGGCTGCCAGATAATCCCGCAAAGGCAGACCAGGCAAAGTGCCTGCCTCTACCAGACCCTGCAGGGCATCAGCCAGGGCGATAAAGGCACCGGTGATAGAAGCGGTCCTGGTTCCCCCATCGGCCTGAATCACATCACAATCCAGGGTCAGGGTCCGTTCACCCAGCAAATCCAGGTCCACCACCGCTCGCAGGGCCCGGCCGATCAGACGCTGGATCTCATAAGTCCGCCCGCCGATGCGGCCTTTGACCGCTTCCCGCTGGCTGCGCTGATGAGTAGCCCGCGGCAACATGGCATACTCGGCTGTAATCCAGCCTTTGCCTGTTCCCTTCTGAAAGGGAGGTACTTTATCCTCTACTGTACAGGTACAAATCACCCTGGTATCTCCCAGTTCTACCAGGACTGAACCTTCCGCATGTTTGATATAGTTGCGGGTGATTTTCAGTGGTCGCAAATCATCGGGTTTTCTGCCATCCACCCGCTGCCAGAGCAATTGTTCCATGGACATCCTCCTATCCTTTATCCCATTCCCGCGCTTCTTCTAAGGGAATGATCATAAACTCGTCCAGGTAGGTGCGGGCAAAGGGATTTTCTTCCCGCCGTCCCACCAGACCTGCTACTACATACAGCTTGCGCACAGGGTCCCATCTAAATTCCTTCAATAAATGGAAACCCTGAATTTCCCCGGTGCGTTTCATGTGAATGCGCGGCCCGGTACATTCCCGCACTTCCTCTCCTACCTTGATGTGATCTTCACCATGATAACAAATTGGCAGGTCTTTGGCAATCAGTTCATTAACTTTTCTTTCCACCTCTGCCAGGTCGATATTGGGTTTTTCCGCAAATTCCAGGACAAAGCCGTGTTTGATATCACTATGTACTTCCGGTTTTTTGAGCCCCATTTCCTCCAGCACCATAGCCACCAGGTCCTCGGCGCTGTGGGCCATCTTCCGGTATTTCAGTGAACGGAAAACGATTTTGGCTATATCCTGGGGATAGGGGCCGAAAACCCCCGGCCGGGTTACTATTACTTCCTCTCCCACGCCGATGAGGATTTCCGCATTAAACCCCAGTGCCTGATACAGCAGATCAAAATGCTCGATTACCACCCGCCGACCGGCCCGTACTGCCGCTTTCACCGCTTCAGCAATTTGCCAGAGCTGGGTAAAAGCAGTCTCAAACCGAACATCCAGATGATAGGTTCGGGTGCGAAAATGCCCTTGCTCCCAGTCCCTGATCAGAGGCAAAGGCCGCACATTGATGCCATCATCATCATTGGTCAGTTCCAGGCCAGGAAACATGCCGCGAATCAAGAGGGATTTGCCAGCCCCGGCATCCCCGATCAAACCTATAATGCGGTCCTCCGGGCTCAAGTACCGCTGCCCGATATTGTTGCCCAGGTTCAGCAGGCGCTGTTTGCCCCGGGGGGCAAAATAGGCGGCATACATCAAGTATTCATACATGGGCAGAACAGCCATTTGTGGTCACTCCCTTAGAGCTCCTGTTTGGGCATAAAATTTTCATTTACCATTAAAATAAAATTTTTGAAATAATCAAGATGCTTTTTCATTATCGCAAATACAATTTTTTTGTCTATTTTTAAATACTCATGAGAAAGAATATTACGAAATCCTACCATCTTTTGAAATATATCTTTTTGCTGTTTACTAATAAGTTTTTCACGGTACAAAATATCAAAAGCGTCCGCCATTTTTTGCGGGCGACCCATATTGTTATCAACAACTATGTGCGTAGCCATGTCCACAATCATATTGATGGCAATAAACAAGTTGTACTCAACCACATCCTGCGCAATTTCGTCGGCTAAAAATTCTTCTTCTGTCAGATGTCGATATCTATTGATTTTTTCGATTGACAAATTAAGTTGCTCCAGCCGTTTCGCTAACACTTCACGTCTCACCATTTCCTTTCACCTCCTGACGTACCCGATCTATCATGCGTTTGTATGTCAATTCCAGATAAGGCCGCATATCCTCATATTCGAACAAGGCTCTGACCAGGAAATTACTGGCCAGGATATCGTCCTTGCTGAACAACAATACTCCATCCAGATAGACCTGATATTTGAGTAAAGGAGTGGCATCATTCAGGATAGCCAAATCCACTGTACGACCACAAATCTCCTCCAGGTCCCTTTTCCAGTCCAAATATTCCAGTATATCGTAATCCCGATCTTTTAGATATACAGCAATATCCACATCACTGTCCTCCCGCGCATCCCCGCGGGCCCAGGAGCCAAAAAGAAAGGCAAATAGAATATTTGGTTTTGCTGCCAGGTAGCGGCCGAGTTTTTCCCTTTCCATTCCTTTCACCTTCATACTCTTCATTTTCTTAATAATATTATATTAAAGAAGCAAAAACAAATAAAAGATAAATAGTAATTCGCCCTCAGGTTAGCCAGGCTACCTGAGGGCTTGTTTTTCTAGTCCAGATTCAGTTCCAATTCCAGCAAAGGCCCATGCTGCTGGGCCCCGTAAACATCGGTTTCTCCCAGGTCCCCCGAAGCCAGGGGGCGCTTGAGGGTGCATTTGATGGCTGCTGCCGGGTCAAATTCTACAAAGGCGATGATATCCTCCTGTTTAACCCCGTACAGGCGAGCGAAGAGCTCCGGAGTAAAAAATCGGGAGGCTTTCACTTTCTGATAGGTTTCCTCATCCTTGAACATAATATCCAGGGTCAGTTCATAGGGGCCGGAGTTTTTGCTCCTGATCACCCGGGCCAGTTCGGTCAACCGGTATTTAGCCATTGCCGCCACCCCCGATTTCCTCATAGTGAATGGGAAACAGTTCCTGCCAGCTTACATCCTGCACCAAATGGTAGAGGGAGAACTGGTAAACCGGACCCGCCTTGAAATCGGAAGGGCTATACGGAAAAGCCAGATTGCCGGCAGTGGAAATCCGCCCTTCATAACCGTAATGCAACAGGGTGGAACGGGCAAAACCGCAAATGGTATTGGCCAGCTCCTGGGTTGGCGCTACAGCTTCGATAACTATTCCGATTTCATGGGAGGTGATGGTAGGTGTGGGCTCCAGTGGTCCCATTACCCCATTGCGGCCATAGATATTAAAGTGCAGGAAATACTCACTGCCGGGTATATCGCGGAAATTATCCTTTACCCGCTGCCGCACTCCAGCCAGGATTTCATCCAGCCGCGCAATGAAAATGGGATCCCGGGCCCCGGCAATACTAACGGTGCGGTAGCCCATTTGCCTTGCCCCTTCCAGCTTGAAGGCCAAAGGAGTCGGGTTATGTTTGCTCCCTGTAACCCGTACCCGCCGTTCACCGACCTGGGTGAAGCGGGTAGCTGTCAAATCCAGTATTCCTCCTGGCCCTGGCAAGCGATAGGGATCGGTTTTTTCGTACAGGGTATGAGCCGCAACAGAAGTGACGCTGCAGCGCCGTTCCGGGCTCAAGGGTTCTACCTCAAAGTGGTCTTCCCGCAACCAGCCGAACATGCAGTCACTGCCACTGCCCGGCACAGCTGCGATGGCTGCACACTCCAGAATTTTACCCAGATGGATGGCCAGGCCGGGATCAAACCCCTCCTTGATGGCCAGAGCAGCAAACACCGCCGGGTCATAGGCCCGTCCAGCAATGATCACCTGGGCCCCTGCTGCCAGGGCTGCAATGAAAGGCTCTGTTCCCATCTGTGCCACTATATGGCTGCTGGCTGCCACCGCTTCTGCAGTTAAGGGAGGAGCCGGATGCAAAGGAGTTATTTTCCCTGCTGCCAGCCAGGTCTGAACCTGTTCCCGGCTCTGTTCAGCACCGATTACTGCCAGCCGAAAACGCAAACCTTCTTCGCGGGCAATTTCCCGGACGATATCCACTGTCCACTCCAGATGGGGAGTGGCTCCGGAACCGCCCGCAGTGCCCACCACCACTGGAACCCCGGCTGCCAGCCCGGCTGTCAGCATCAGCTTCAGGTCACGCTTAACCGCCCGCCGGTCAGTAAAGGATACCCCTGCCCCAAGATAATAGGGTCCCGGATCAGTGGAACCGGCATCCACAGCGATCAAGTGGGGCCGATACTCCAACCCGCGGCGAAAACTTTCCTCCGGAAAGCCATAGCCTAAAATAGCAGTAGGAGACAAGATGCGCATCTCCTTCATCTTCCTTACCTTACCTCCCCTCCACCGTCCAGCTCCGCCCTTCCCGGGCCAGATCCAGACGGCCACTAAAGACTTCTCTGGCCTCTTTCAGTGACAGGGCAGCATTGAATTCCGGCCAGAGATGGGTAAGCAGCAGGAAGCCTGCCCCAGCCTGCCGGGCCAGCTGTCCGGCCTGGCGGGAGCTAAGATGGCCCAGTTCCTGACCTTTGCTTTCATGCTCTACCTGCAGACTGGCTTCAGCCAGCAACAGTCCGCATTCCCGGCTGAATTCAGCCAATTCCTCGCTGTATGCGGCATCCCCGGTATAGACCAGGCTTTTGCCTTCAGCTTCCAGCCGCACGGCATAAGCAGGTAAACTGTGGCTGACCGGGAAAAATTTCAGTTCCAGCTGGCCGGCCCTGGCCTGCCCTCCGGCAGCCGGAATTGCTATCAGCTGCAAGGCTTCCTGGTAGGCAGCAAACTGCTCAAACAACTGCGCCGGTTCGACGGGTGCATACACTGGTAGCGGTCCTGGCCGCCTCCCTTCCCGAATGGCACCTGCGATAGCATGCCTTATACAATGCAAATCAGCCCAGTGGTCAGGATGCCAGTGGGTAATGATTACTGCCGTCAGCTGCCAGAAGTCCATATGTTCCCGCAAACGGCCGAAAACGCCATTGCCACAATCCAGCAGAATCGCTGTGTCCCCGGAGCGAACCAGATAGCCGGAACAGGCACCACCAGCCCGGGGATAGGGGCCCCAGCAGCCCAGCACTGTCAACTTCATCAGTTAACCTCCTTCTCTGTCTGTAATTGGGCTTCCACCCAGCAACCAATAGCGCCATTCATCTGCGGTTCCGGCGGAATAACCACCTCTACCCCCAGCTCCCGCTCCAGAATAGTAACGAGGGCCCGGTTAAAGGCCACCCCGCCGGTGAAAACCAGTGGACCTTTCCCTAACAAAGGTTTTAGCATAGGCTGGACCCGCCGGAAAATGGTATAGTTCACTCCTGCCGCCAGTTCGGCAACGGAATAGCCCTCAACAATCCGGCCAATCAATTCCGATTCCCCGAAAACAGCACAGGTAGAACTCAACTCCACCGGGTTATCGGCATACTGACTCAGTTCCTCCAGACTAATGCCCAGAACCGCTGCCATGTTTTCCAGATAGCGGCCGGAGCTGGCCGCACACTTGTCATTGGTGACAAAATCCCGCATTTTCCCCCGGCTGACAGCGATGACTTTACTATCCTGGCCTCCTAAATCCAGCAGGGTAAAATCCTGCAACCCGGTCTGAGCCATTACTCCCAGCATGTGGGCTTTCAGCTCCGGAATCGTTTTACCTCCAGCTATTTTTACGGTATTGCGCCCATAGCCGGTGGAAACAATGGCTTCAAACTGCGGCAGACCCAGAGCAGCGAAATCCACCGCCAGGTCTTCTGCCACTTTACGGCCGTACTGGCGATAAAAGAGGATAGTATCGTAGCGGTGAAAACTCAACTCCGGCAGAGGCTCCCCCGGTTGCCAGCCTGCCTGCCGGGGGCCCAGCACCAGTTTAGCCTGCCGGCTGCCTAAATCCAGTCCCAGTAACATCGATTTCACCTCAACATCTCGATAAAGGACTCCAGCCGCATTTTACTGCGCGCATCCAGCCGCCCCGGTTTATCTCCTTCCAGAGTCAAAACAGGGATATCCAGCTTCTCCCGGATGATTATATCCTCAATCTGACGGAAGCAAAAACTCTGAGTGTAATGGATAATCCCATCCAGATTGCGCCGTTCCACTTCCCGACTGATATCCTCCAGCCTTGCAAAAATATCATAGGGATAGGTATAGAGCAGGTACTGCTCCACGATATCCTCAGTGGCAAAAGGCATGGCAAACTGCCTTTGCACCTCATTATAGACCACCCGGGCTCCCAGCTCCTCTACAAATTGATAGATATCGGAGAAAATGGGGGGTACACCGATATAGCCCAGGCGCACATCCTCTTCAATCACCTTGTGGTGCTGGACTTCCGCCAGGAATGCTTCCACTTGCTGTTCAAAAGTATCGGGATCCCCATTAAAGTCACTGCAGGACACCTGGAAAAGATGGTTTTCAAACCCGCTTACCTGCTGGCCTTCCCAGGTCAGACGGTCAATTTCTGCCACCTTGCGGCGAATGCGGTCCAGCCGCTGTTTGGTAGCATTGACCTGGTCCCAGGTTACTCCCCCCAGGGCCTCCATCAGTTTTTCCATTTGCAGTTTGAGCATGTCCCGATCCCGATCGTAGGGAAAGGCGAAAGGTATGGTTTTAATCCCCTGGACCTGCAGGGTCTCCATCAGAGCGTGGGTATTGGAACAATCCCCCTGGGTCACAGCAATCACCCGGTCAATTTCCCGGTTGGCCAGAACGGTGCTGTAGATGCCCTTGATCCAGCCACACAAATTGCGGGGATAACCGGCTACTTCTGCCTCTTCCACCAGTTGCATGGGATCAGGGCTGGTAATGAAGATATTGTTGAGATCCACTGGTATCTCTCCTGCTGCGTAAATTATTTCCACCGGCACCGTGGTGGTTATGCCCACCTTGCCCACAGGCGTTCCTCCTTTACACGAAATTCTTGACCTAAATTTTCCCTTTCATTTTCAATATAGCCAGGGTTCTGGCCATTTCATTATACACCACCATCAGGCCTTCATCCACTCCCATTCCGGGTTTGGCCAGCATCTGATCGGGATTGGTAGCCAGGGCGATGTGCACACAGACCTGAGCCGAACGGTCAGTTTCATTACAGGTACCGCCCAGATAGGCTCCCATACCTCTGGCTTTGGCATAAAGGACCGCTTCGATGGTATTATTGATGCCTCCCAGGTCCGGTGTTTTGATTTGCACCATATGGGCTGACTGGTGATCGGTGAATTCTATAATATCCTCCAGGGTGTTACACCATTCATCGGCCACAATTTCCACCGTACAGCCTGTGTCAGTCAGTTCCTGTTTCAGGTCCTTCAGGGCCCGCATCTGGTCCGGTTTATTGCCCATATCCATCGGCCCTTCAATGCGCAGCTGCAAGGGCCGTGCTGCCGCCTCCAGTTCCTTGAGGTAAGCTGCCATCCGTTTGGTATCATGGCCAAAAGCCAGGCCAATGGTGCCATAAACATCAATATGTAAAACAGGACGGTAACCGGGTTGGCCTAATTCCTCTACCCGTTTCCGCAGCCACTCTACATATTCCAGTAACAGCTCTCCATTTTTGCCCAGTTTGGTCTCCACGTTATTGATCAGTCCATGCGGTAGCACATCAGCCCTTTTTACAATGGCCTTATCGGCATTGTTATGCCTTTCATCCCCCGTCTGACAAAAGATCGGTACAGGAGCGTTAACCAGTTGAGTCCCATATTCCCGGGCGATGGTTTCCGCCATGGTCTCCCTGTGGGCTCTGGCTACGGCATCCAGCAGGGCCTGGGTAATACCATAGCGCAGAGCAGTATGCAGTCTCTCCCCATTGGGACGGATAAAATGGTCAAATTCCTGGGCCAGGGGCCGAAAAGCGGTCAGTTCCCGACCCAGCAACCGGGGCTTTACCTCTTCCTCCAGCAGAGGAATAAAATCTTTGGCCAGAAAAAGGGGATCCCGGCCCCCTGCTCCCGAATACTGTACCGCAGCGCAATCGCCAAAAGCAATCTGTCCATCTTCCAGCATTAACATGATGGAAATGGATTCACCCCGCTGCCGGACAGCGGAAAAACCCGGGGTCAGAGTTTGACCCCGGTAAGTACCGCCATCAGGCTGAGCTCCGGCTTTAATGGCTTTCTGGTCATCAAAGAAGAATCCGGTTAATCCTGCCGAAAAAACAACATCTATTATCTTCATTATCATCGCCTCCGCTTTTCTATCTGGGCCGGCCTACCAGCATGCCTTTACCAATGGCATAGATATCATCGATTACCATCTGGAAACTGGGCTGGCGATTTTCCTTACGGCCCCGTTCAGCAATTTTCTCCTGATGGAAGGCCCGGATTTCCGCATCAAAAGGCAACTGGCCGAAATCCAGGAAACGCACCGCCCCCTGATTGTCCCGGGCCGGCAAAATCTTGCCCAGATTGTGGCGACTGGGGGCAAAAGGTACATCTATTACACCGGCCTTGAAGGCCCGTACGGCCCCAACGGCCCAGTCTCCCTCTCCCAGTTCCAGGGTCTTGTCCAGGATGGCCCGGGTTTCCTTGCGAATCATCTCCATTTCCAGCTGCAGCTCACTGGTCAGGGGCAAACTCTGATCCTTGAGCATGTTCAGTACCTGTTTGGTGGCCTTGAGCCCGGCGGCATTGGCTTCCCTGGTCGGAATTCCCATCGCCTCATGGGGAGTCTTAACAATTACCTTATTAACTCTGGCCAGGGCGGCAGTAACAGCGCCCCAGGAGATGACACCAAAGGCTTTGCTTTCATCTTGCGGGAAGCCGCCCATCCACTGGTGGAACACCGTGGTGATTTGCCGACCACTGTACCCAAAGCGGTTCAGATATTCCTCTGCCAGTTCGGCCAGGGTCCTTATGGCCGCTACATCCTGATAGAGGTTACCACATTGTCCATAGCCCAGGGTCAGGTTCATAACCCCCTGTTCGGCTGCCAGTAAGGCTTCAATAATAGCCACCGCATGGGATATACTGGGAGGCACCAGGGTACCGGTTAAAGGCCCAAAAGGCTCCCGGTTGATGCTGACCCCATTTTCTTCATAATATCCCACCAGGCGGTCAACATATTGCCAGTAACGGATAGACTTTTCCAGCGGCATATCTTTGGAATAAGGAATATTATAGCTGATACCGCCACCCTCAAAATCGGTAAAACCTCCAGCCAGCGTAATTTCCGCCAGCAAGCGGGCATCAGGAGTACCGTGCCGAACCTGTACCGGCACATTCACTGCTTCCACCACTTTACGGCAGGCATCTACCCCGTAATTGACTGCCGGAAAGCCATTGAGCATGGAGCGACCTGCTGCCCGGGACTCCTCGATTCCTGTTTCCGCCTCTTTATAGCGGTTTTGCCGGGTATAGGAATCAATGGTGGTGGGCAGGAAATCCGCCCCGCCTTCGTCCTGTAAATAACGCAACAGCTCTATGTGTTCATGCAAGAGAGCTACTCCGGCCCGGGGCTGGGCAAAGGTAATTCCTTCCCGCTTGCCCTGAGCCAGTTTTTTGGCCATCACCTTGCTGGCCGGTAACTGTTTATGATAGGCAATAGCTTCTTCCAGATCTACTCCGCGTCCGGTAGGCCAGGACTGCAATACTTCCTGCCGTTCAGCCCAAAACTGTTCTAAGTCCAGCTTTTTGTTTACAAGTTCCACACTTACCCCTCCTAGATTTCTCTAAGTCCGGCCGTCATGATAGTCATGGCCGCCTCTTCATCTATTTCAGCCAGCAGACCCATCGCTGCCAGAATATACTCCTGATCCAACCACAGGCGCGGTTGCATGGGTTTCAACAACATGGGCTGTTCCGGTTCAAACAGTACTCCTTCCAGAATCCGCCGGGGCCGGGGATGATGGACCAGCACCCCGCCGGTACCGATGACATGCCCGATTTGGGTCAAATCCTTGCCATACTGGACAAAGGTCGCCCCAAAAGGAGTGTAAACTGTTTCCAGCTGCCCCACATGCCGTTCAGTGGCCAGGCGGGCACAGAGGTAGCCCAGCAGCGTATCCCACTCCCATTCCTGTTCATTTACCGGCAGATAATCAGGCTGCTGGTGTACTTTCCGTACATATTCCTGACCTTCCTGCCATTTTTCTCTAAATAGCTTTAGCAACAGGGCCCTGGGGGTTGCTTCCCAGAGGGCCTCGGCACTATAACGCATGCCCAGGTCACCCTCAACTGTGCGCTTGGCTTTAGGCTCCGGTAAACCCTTCCAGTTAACTCCCGGCTTGCTGGGCGCCCCTTCGGCAATGGAATGCACATCCGTAGTGGCCCCGCCAATGTCCACCAGCAGCAGCTCCCCCCAGCCCCTCTGGCCTGGAG
>NZ_BDLR01000041.1:0-30320 GCF_002049395.1 Carboxydocella sp. JDF658
TTTGACTGGACCAGATATGAGGAATATGGCGGGGGTAGATACCAGGATGTCATCAGCGGTTTACAACTGGAACGCCTGTTAAATGCATCCGGACCTACCGGCGGCAAAATCCTGCGGCCTTCTGACGGTAAAGTTCCCCGGAGTGTGGTTCTGGTCAAATGTGTCGGTTCCCGGGACTACCGGAAAGGCAAGAGTTATTGTTCCAGAGCCTGTTGCATGTATACTGCCAAACATGCAATGCAAATCAAGGAAAAAATCCCGTCAGCGGAGGTCTATGTCTTTTATATGGATGTGCGAACTGCTGGTAAGATGTATGAGGAATTTTACCTGAGGGCAGTAGAGGAATATGGGGTTAATTACCTGCGTGGCAGAGTCGCCAAAATTTATGAACGAGATAACAGATTGATCGTCTGGGGTGAAGATACCCTCAGCGGGCAGAAGGTAGAAATCGCGGCTGATCTGGTGGTTCTGGCTACCGGAATGGTACCGGCTGCCGGTGCGGAACAGCTGGCCCAGATTTGCAGCTTCGCTGCGGACAGCAATGGCTTTTACATGGAAGCTCACCCCAAATTGAGGCCAGTTGAAACCAATACTGCTGGCATATTTTTAGCCGGTTGCTGTCAGGGGCCCAAAGATATCCCGGACACAGTGGCGCAGGCCAGTGCAGCGGCCAGCAAAGTAACAGCCCTCTTTGCCCAGCAACATCTGGTAACCAATCCGATGGTTGCAGAAGTAAATGAGCAGCTTTGTTCAGGATGTATGCATTGTCAAAGCATATGTCCCTATCATGCTTTAGAGTTCAAGGAAAGCCAGGGGCGATGGGTGACTATGGTAAATAAAGGGCTCTGTCAGGGCTGTGGTGCCTGTACCGTTGCCTGTCGTTCCGGGGCGTTGAATCTCAGTGGTTACACCAATGAGCAATTGCTGGCGGAGGTGGTCTGGGCATGTCAGTAAAGGAATGGCAGCCTAAAATCATTGGATTTTGCTGTAACTGGTGTAGTTATGCCGGGGCAGACCTGGCAGGGATTAGCCGCTTGCAACAACCGCCTAATGTCAGGGTCATCCGGGTGCCCTGTTCCGGCAGGGTAAATCCGCAATTTATTCTTAAAGCTTTTCAGCATGGGGCCGATGGGGTACTGGTGGCTGGCTGTCATCCGGGTGATTGTCATTATGCTACTGGTAACTATTTCACGCGCAGAAGATTTTTGATTTTCAAGCGATTACTGGAATATGTAGGCTATGAACCGGGTCGGTTGAGAGCCCGCTGGATATCAGGAGCGGAAGGGCAAAAATTCGCTTCTACTACCAGGGAAATAGTAGAAGAGATTAAACTGCTAGGCCCCAATCGACGATTGAGGTGAAATTCGATGAATTTGGATTATTTAAAAACGCTGGTAGTAGTGGCTGAATGCAGGAATTTAACGGAAGCAGCTGAGAGATTGGGAGTTTCCCAGCCAGCAGTTACCAAACAGATTAAGGTGCTAGAGGAAAGGCTGAATACCAGACTGCTGATCAGGGGCAAAAAAAATCTGGAATTAACAGAAGCCGGTATTTTGCTGGAACTTTATGGGCGGGAGTTGCTTCAGCTCTGGGAGAAGGCCCAGCTGGATTTGTGTAAACTCAGCTGCCAGCAGGCAAAACAGAGGCTAAGGATTGCCAGCATGATTAAAGGCCCTTTTCTGACCTGGTTACTGGAAAATTTTAAGAAGATTTATCCACGGGTCCCTGTTGAACAGGTGGAGGGATCCCTGGATTTTCTAACCGCCAGTAAAGATATTCTGGTTATCAGTGCTGAAAGACTGAAGATCCCGGAGTACACAGGCGAAGCAGTTTATCGAGATAAACTAGTTCTGCTGACAGCTAAAAAACATCCCCTTGCCAGTCTAAAAACCATTAATTTTTATGAACTTGCCCGCCAACGGATTTTTACGCTAAAAGCAAGTTATCCTTTTGCTATGGTTGCGGGTAAACATAACATTAATTGCAGTCAGGTCATCACTCTGGACAGTCTGGATGCTGTTTTAACAGCTGCCAGAACAGGACAGGGCGTAGCCCTGGTGCCGAAAAGGGTGACTCTGGCTTATTACCAGGCTAATATGCTGCTGCAAGAGCTTAAGGTTATAGGCTTTCAGGGGGAATACCAGCTCTGGGCAAATTATCCGGAAAGGGAATTTGCAGCAGCAGCTAGCTTCATGGCTTTTTTAAAAAATTCCCTGACTCAGGAAAAAATCGCCGCTTACTTTGCCAGTTCCGACCAGGGCTCAGAACGAATCCAGACCGGGGTCCAGATGCTAACCCGGGAAAAAAGCTCTTCGATATGCTGATTGTGGAGGCGCACACAGCCATTGGAAACGGCCAGGCCGATTGAAGCGGGATTGTTAGTACCATGAATACCGTATTTACCCCGGGGGACGAAATGAAAGGTTAGCCAGCGGCTGCCCAGGATGCCCCCGGGATTGATTATTTTCTCCAGTATACGAAAATTCCCCTGCGGGGTCGGAGTCTGGGGTTTGCCGATGGCAATAGGGTAGATGGCCAGGGGCTTGCCATTTTGCAGGAGATAAAGTTTGCGGACAGAGAGGGAGATATAGATACCATTCATATCCCTTCCTCCTCTTGTATCTCTTTAAAATTTATGGCACAATATAGGGGCTAGATGCGAAAATGTTGTTACAAGGAGTGGCAGTTGGTGCGCCATAATGGTTTCTATATCTTTCTTGCCATTTTTTTAAGCATCTATGTTTTGCTTAATTATTACGTTGGCCGGCGGGGCTGGCTGCTGTTCAGTTACTGGCTCCCCTGGCTGGACAGAAAGTTTTACTGGGTTGTTTTCTGGTTACTGGCGCTTGCCTATCTAATTGGAAGACTGGGCAAAAGGTTTTTACCCTGGCTGGACAGCTGGGGATTTACTATGCTGGGATCCTGGTGGATGGGAGCATTTTATTATTTACTCCTGAGCTTAATTATTTTTGATCTGATTAAATTTGTACTGGGACGGATGGGTTTATGGCCGAATTCGCTGACACCTATTCTAGGCCTGGGGCTTTTTCTGTTTATTGTCGGGCTGTTAGTCTACGGTTTTTACAATGCCCGCCAGCCAGTGGTGCGTACCTATGCGGTCAATATCAATAAGCCAGGTGGGCAACTGGACAGCTTGAAGGTCGTTATGCTCAGCGACCTGCACCTGGGACGGATCAATCACAAACAGCGTCTGGAACAGGCTGTCCGGCAAATCAATACCATCAAGCCGGACCTGGTGTTACTAGTAGGAGATATTATTGATGAAGATACCGCTCCTTTTATCGAACAAAAGATGGCGGATGCCTTTCGCCAGCTTCATTCCCGCTATGGGGTTTATGCTGTCACCGGTAATCATGAATATATCGGAGGTGAAGCGGAAAGAGCAGTGGCAGCCTTAAGGGAAGCAGGCATTACCGTATTAAGGGATGAGGCTGTATTCGTAGCAAACAGTCTCTACCTGATTGGCCGGGAAGATCAGGTAAAGGAACGATTTACCGGTAAAAAAAGAAAACCCTTGGCGGAAATAATCAAGAACCTGGACCGCCATAAACCCATGCTGCTGATGGACCATCAACCCCGGCAACTGGAGGAAAGTTTAATGGCAGGTATAGACCTGCAGGTCTCCGGACATACCCATCGCGGTCAGCTCTGGCCTAATAATTATTTAACCAGTCGTATCTATGAGGTGGACTGGGGCTATTATCGCAAAGGTTCGTTGCAGGTGGTAGTGTCTTCTGGCTATGGTACCTGGGGGCCACCTTTCCGCATAGGCAATCAGCCGGAAATTGTGGTTTTGCAGCTATCCTTTCAGAAATAAAAAAGGCTTGCTCCGTTAGGCGAGCAAGCCTTTTTTGATGACCAGGGGCAATCCTCCCAGTTTATAGAGGTAGCGGATAGCTACTGCTTCTTTCAGAATATGACCGATCAGGCCGGTGGCCCGGTATTTTTTGACCTTACCCACAGCATAACGGCGTCCCAGGGACGCTACCACTCCCCGATGAATAAATCGGAAGGGAGTAAGGGGTTGCCCTGTCAGCAAGTTAACCAGGTTTTCCCCTACATGCTCAGCTTGCTGTAAAGCGACCTGAGCAGTAGGGGGGAGAGGTTTTCCTTCCGGACCGAATGGCAAAGAACAGTCACCGATGACGAAAATGTTTTCCCAGCCCTGGGCCCGGTTAAATGCATCCACAGGGGTACGGCCTCGCTGAACAGGGAAGCCGCTCGCTTCGACGACACGATTGCCCCGGACGCCGCCGGTCCAGATGATGGTACCGGTGTGGATTTGCCGGCCTGATTTAAGACAAACCAGCTCGGATTCCACGTGATGAATGGGGTCCTGGGTTATAAGTTCGATGCCTTTGGCGGCCATAATTTGAGCTGCCTGTTCACAGAGGAAGGCATCATTGCCCGGCAAAACACAGGGAGCAGCTTCGATATTAATGATTTTGGTTTTTTCGACCGGGATATCATAGCGACGGGCCAGTTCCGGCAACCAGTCGGCCAGCTCAGTAGCCAGTTCTACCCCGGTAAACCCGGCGCCACCGATGACGAAGGTCAGCAGGTGTTTTTGCTCCGGCTCAGCTTTGTAGCGGGCCAGGGCGTTGGCAATGTGAGTATGGATCAAGCGGGCCCCATTTAAACTGTGCAAGGTCAGGGCATTTTCAGCCAGGCCGGGAATGCCGAAATACTCTGGTTCACTGCCCAGAGCGATAATCAGATAATCATAGCTGAGGACAGTGCCATCACTCAGGTGTACTTGCTGGCGTTCCCGATCTATGCTGGAGACAATCCCCTTGTGAAACCGGACCCGGTTTAAATCCAGCACTTCTGCGATTTCTACCCGCACATCTTCAAAATCATTGCGTCCGGCGGCGGGTTCATGGATTTGCGCCAGAAACTGATGGTAAGAGTGTTTATTGACCAGGATTATTTCCGCCTGTTCGGGGGGCAGTTTTTTGGAGAGCTTTTTGGCGCAAATCATGCCTGCATAGCCTGCGCCCAAAATCAGAATACGGGGTTTTGTTTGCATAGTCATTGCCAGACTCCTTTCCGATATGTGAAAGTGTGTACTTGCATTAGTTGTTGCTAACAATTATAACCCCACTATTCCTATTTGGCAAGTATATTTTTAACAAAAACGGGGCCAGTCCTTGAAGACCGGCTGATAGCCTTTACTTAACAACATCCTTTTTATTTCTTCTACAGGTCTTTCATCAGCAACACTGAACTGTCCAGCGCTGGCATCGGCTTCTACGGCATAACCCCCAACAGTGGTTTTGGAACCGGCGGACATAGAAGTGATACCTAGAGGCACCAGGTGATCCCGCAATTCTGCTCGCTCTCGGGTGGAGAGGGTTAGGCCAGCCTGGGGCAGAAAAAGACGAAAAGCCAGGATTATTTGGACTAATTCCCGGTCACTGACCGGATAGGGGGGCTGACTGCCTGGCAGTGGTCTTAACCTGGGAACTGAAAGAGCGATTTCCACTTCCGGGTATTTTTTTTGCAAGTAATAGGCATGCAGTCCAGCCAGAAAGGCTTCCATCCGCCATGGTCCCAGGCCCAGCAGAGCACCCAGGTTGACCCGGCGCATGCCCGCCCGGCAAGCTCGTTCCGGTGCGTCCAGCCGGAAATGGTAATCCTTTTTGGGCCCGGCCAGATGATAGCGGGCATAAAGCTCAGGATCATATACTTCCTGATAGATGGTCAAACTGTCTGCCCCGGCTGTTACCATCTGCCGGTATTCCGCCTCGGTCAGAGGGTAAACTTCCAGTCCCAGAGAGGAGAAATAGGGTTTTAGTATGTTAATACATTCAGCCAGATACTCCAGACTGGCATGGCGGCGCGATTCGCCGGTTAACAGCAGGAGATGGCGAAATCCGGCGGCAGCCAGAGTTTGCCCCTCTTGCCAGACCTCTTCCCTGGTCAGAGTACGTCGGGGCAGGGATTGACCGGCATGAAAATGGCAATAAGTGCATTTGTTAACACAGTAATTGCTGAGATAGAGGGGTGTATATAAAAGGATATTACGACCAAAATGTTTCATGGTCAGGGCATGGGCCCGCTGGGCCATTTCTTCCAGTAGTCCGCCGGCAGCGGGGGAGAGCAGGAGCAAAAACTCCAGGGGATGGAGGGAGTTTTTGCCCAGCAAGGCCCTGATTTGTTCCGGACGGGCAGTTGTCAGCCGTTCTTCCAGATTGGCGGCGGTATAGGTTTGAGCATAATCGAAAAAACTCATTTTTATTCACCTCAATCCAGGAAACCGGTCAGGGGGGAGCTGGCCCGGGCCAGGCTGGATTCCGGACCCAGTCCGGCCAGATAAGCTGTTCGTCCCGCTTCTACCGCCTGCCGGAAGGCAGCAGCCATTGCCACCGGGTCCCGGGCAGTGGCTATGGCAGTATTGAGCAGGACGGCAGCGGCGCCCATTTCCAGGGCTTCAGCAGCATGGGAGGGACGGCCGATCCCGGCATCCACAATCACTGGAACCTGGCACTCCTCGATCATAATGCCAATCAGCTCTCTGGTTTTCAGGCCCCGGTTAGTACCAATAGGGGCACCCAGGGGCATGACAGCGGCAGCTCCGGCTGCTTCCATGGCTTTGGCCATCATCAGGTCAGGAGACATATAGGGCAGAACGGTAAAGCCTTCTTTGGCCAGAATTTCCGTCGCTTTTAAAGTTTCGTAATTATCAGGCAACAAATATTTCTGGTCGGGGATTACTTCAATTTTAATCCAGTCACCGCAACCGGCTGCACGGGCCAGACGGGCCAGGCGCACCGCTTCCTCGGCATTACGGGCTCCGGAAGTATTGGGCATGAGGATAATGTCTTTGGGAAGATAATCCAGGATATTATCTTCCGGGTGGGTAAAGTCCACCCGCCGCAGAGCTACGGTAACAACCTGAGCCCCGGCGGCGGCAATTACTTCCGGCATGAGGGTATGGGGCAATTTGCCACTGCCGATAAAGAGCCGGCTATTGAGAGTATAGCGACCGATTTGCAACTGATCAGCCATAGTCTTAACCTCCTCCTAAAAATTTCACGATTTCCACCTGATCGCCCGGATTTAATGCCACTTCTGCGAAGCGGTTGCGGTCGATAATTTCCCGATTTACTTCCACAACCACCAGCTGGGGATTGAGGTTTTTGCTGGCCAGTAAGGCGGCGATAGTAGTGCCCGCTTCAATCGAAGTCGGTTGGCCGTTCAGGAGAATTTCCACCATAAAACCTACCTCCTTTGACAGATGCATTCAGGCTTAACGGCAAAGGGCAGGGTGCGGGCCGTCATGTCGAGGCCATCAAAAATGAACAAACGTCCGGTCAAGAGCTGGCCGGCACCCAGCAAAAACTTTATCGCTTCCTGGGCCTGGATGGTTCCCAGGGTACCGGCGACGGCACCCAGAATTCCCACCGTTTTGCTGGTGGGAGTAATTTCCGGCGGGGGAGCCGCCTGGAAGAAGCAACGCAGACAAGGAGTCTGGCCGCCTGGCACCCAGGTCAGAGTTTGCCCTTCCCAGGCCAGGACACCGGCGTGGGAAAAGGGGATTCCCGCTTGAACACAGAGGTCATTGATCAGGAATTTGGTATCGAAGTTATCACTGGCATCAATAACAAAATCATATTGGTACTCCCGGACCAGGGTCAACAGATTATCAGCGGTAATGCGCTCCTGGTGCAGGTTAACCTGTAAATCGGGATAAAAGTCCTGCAGAGTGCGGGCGGCCGAGGTGGTCTTGGGCCAACCCAGGCGGTGACTGCCATGTAAAATCTGACGATTGAGGTTGGAGTCTTCAACCCGATCATTATCGGCCAGCCCCAGGGTGCCGACACCGGCAGCAGCCAGGTAATAGGTAACGGCCGAGCCCAGGCCCCCGCAGCCGATAACCAGCACCCGACCCTGTTTTAATTTGGCCTGCCCTTCCGGGCCGATTTCCGGCATCACCAGCTGGCGTTCAAAACGTGAGTTATTCATGCCTTTCTACCTCCGGCCACGAAATTTTTCAGCTCCCGGGCGGCAGCTGTTACATCAGGGGCGGCTACCACAGCGGATATGACAGCTACATTGCGGGCACCGGCAGCCAGTACTTGCTGGATATTACCGGCATTAATACCCCCGATGGCAACAAAGGGGACAGATAATTCCCGGGCTACACGCTGTACCAGGCTCAGGCCTACAGGTTTTTCCGCATCGGGTTTGGAACTGGTGGGGAAAACGGGTCCAACCCCGATATAGTCTACCGGCAGTTTACTGGCAGCCAGGGCCTGTTCCCAGGAATGGGTGGAAAGGCCGATGATCTTATCTGGTCCCATGATTTGCCGGGCCATGGTAACCGGCAGGTCATCCTGGCCTAAATGCACACCATCGGCATCAACGGCCAGAGCAATATCCACCCTGTCGTTGACGATAAAGGTGGCTCCATAGCGGTGGGCCAGTTCCTTGAGGGCCAGACCAGCAGCTACCAGCTCGCGGCCGGACAGATTCTTTTCCCGCAGCTGTATCACGGTGGCTCCACCGACCAGGGCAGCTTCCATCACTGCCAGCAATTCCCTGCCCTGAGCCAGATGCTGGCCGCTGATTACATACAGGGATAAATCCAGTTTTTTCATGCACATCCTCCTCCCCTAAGAAATAAGCACCTGACCGGGTCGGTCAGGTGCAGTGTAAGCAAAAAGCGCTGATCTTTTCACCTACCTTCCCTCCGCCGGTATTATCCGTCTCAGGTTCAAAGGGTTAGAACGGTTCATCGCCCGTCCTTCTCAGCCCGGCTCAACGAGCACCCCCAGGTAGTATCACTATTGCTTTTTTTCATTATATACCAGAATCCATTAAGCAGGCAATAGTCTTTTTGCGATCACTAGAACCTGTTGTCCCTGTCTAATCCCGGCAGCATTGGCCTCATCGGTATCGAGATGAAAGTCGGGCAGATAATCCCTGGAAACCCTGACCAGGACGTTATTGAATACCACTTCTTTTTCCCCTTCTGCTAATATCTGCAGGCGATCCCCGTCTTCCAGGCCATGCTGCCGGGCGGTAGCCGGGTCCAGATGCAGGTGGGGTGCGGCCTTGATAACCCCAAAAGGCAGGTCGACAGAACCCCGGGGTCCCACCAGAACGATGCCGGGAGTACCATCCAGATCCCCGGAATCCCGAATGGGTGGTTCCAGTCCCAGCTGATAAGCATCGGTGCCGGAGAGTTCCACCTGGTTATAAGGGCGGCAGGGACCTAAAATCCGCACTTCCTCCAGGACACCCTTAGGGCCGACCAGAGTGAGGGTTTCCTGGGCGGCATACTGGCCCGGTTGACTGAGGGGTTTGGCCGGAGTGAGCTGATAGCCGGGGCCAAACAGTTCCTCCAGGTCGCGCTGGGTTAAATGGATATGGCGGGCAGAGATACCGACCGGTACCGGCCAGGGCTCGGGATAGGGCTCCAGATAAGGAGAGATGAAAACAGGGGCGGCTATTTCAGCTGGCAAAATTTCTTCTCTCACCAAGGGATACACCTCCTCCACTGTTAGGTTTAACCGCGCAAGTATCTTGCATACATCTAAAAAAGACTTGTCAGCAGGTATGTACTTGTTATAACATAGTAACTATAAGCTAAAGTCTGTGCAGAAACAGGGGTGGTAAAAATGAAAAAATCCAATCGCGCTATTGTAACGGTATTAGGACAGGACCGGGTAGGTATCATTGCCGGGGTAACGGGAGTGCTGGCTGGCTATAATGTCAATATTCTGGATATTCGGCAAACCATTATGCAGGAATTCTTTACCATGATGATGCTGGTAGACCTGGAAGAGGCCACTATAGATTTTTCTGCCCTGGCGGCGGCCCTGGATGCCAAAGGCCAGGAACTGGGAGTGCAGGTTCGCATTCAGCAGGAAGATATTTTCCGCTATATGCACCGGATTTAAGAAGGGGGACGGCGAACATGCTAACCAACAGAGAAATTCTGGAGACCATCCGGATGGTGCAGGAAGAAAACCTGGATATTCGGACCATTACTATGGGCATCAGTTTGCGGGATTGTGCTCATGAAGACATAAAGGAAGTACGGCGGCGTATTTATGACAAAATCACGACCAGGGCGGCCCGGCTGGTGGCGGTGGGGGAAGAGCTGGAAAGGGAATATGGTATTCCCATTGTTAACAAACGTATTTCCGTTACGCCCATCGCTCTGGTGGGAGAAGCCTGCCGGGCCGATGATTATACGGAACTGGCCCTGGCGCTGGATGAAGCAGCCAGAGAGGTTGGGGTTAATTTTATCGGTGGCTTTTCCGCCCTGGTTCATAAAGGTTTTACCAAAGGGGATATTAACTTGATCAAGTCCATTCCCCGGGCACTGGCCCAGACGGAACTGGTTTGCTCTTCCGTCAATGTCGGGACCACCCGGGCAGGGATCAACATGGATGCTGTTGCCTGGATGGGGCAAATCATCAAAGAAACCGCTCAGCTAACCGCTGACCGGGATGGTCTTGGCTGTGCCAAGCTGGTGGTTTTTTGCAATGCTACTGAGGACAATCCTTTTATGGCCGGCGCCTTCCACGGGATAGGGGAACCGGAAACGGTTATCAATATGGGAGTCAGTGGTCCAGGGGTGGTCCGCAATGTGGTCAGCAAAATGCCTGATGCTGATTTCGGCACCCTGGCCGAGACCATCAAGAAAACTGCCTTCAAAATTACTCGCATGGGTGAGTTGATCGGCCGGGAAGCATCCCGCCGGCTGGGAGTGCCTTTTGGCATTGTGGATCTGTCTCTGGCCCCTACACCGGCCATCGGGGACAGTGTGGCTGATATCCTGGAAGCCATGGGGCTGGAAAGGACAGGTACCCATGGGACCACGGCGGCCCTGGCATTGCTCAATGATGCCGTCAAAAAAGGCGGTGCCATGGCTTCTTCCTATGTTGGTGGACTGAGCGGAGCATTCATCCCGGTCAGTGAGGATGCCGGCATGATCAGGGCGGCAGAAGCCGGAACCCTGACCATCGACAAACTGGAGGCCATGACCTGTGTCTGTTCTGTCGGACTGGACATGATAGCTATTCCAGGAGATACACCGGCGGAAACCATCAGTGCCATTATTGCTGATGAAGCGGCTATCGGCATGATTAACCAGAAGACTACTGCTGTACGGGTTATACCTGTGCCAGGTAAACAGGTAGGGGAAGTGGTGGAGTTTGGCGGTCTCCTGGGCAGGGCTCCCATCATGCCGGTACACCGGGAGAGCAGCGCTGCCTTTGTGGCCCGCGGTGGCCGGATTCCTGCACCGATCAATAGCTTGAAAAATTAATTGTAAATCCTCCCTCTGGCAGGGAGGATTTTTTGATATATTGTCATTAATTTTAAGGCCAGGATAAAATGGTAACCGGGGGTGATGTTTTGTGGAAAGAATAATCAACGGAATTAGGTTACGGCTAATTCAGGGGGATATAACCCAGCAGCATGTGGATGCTATCGTCAATGCCGCCAATAACGCCCTGGCCGGGGGTGGCGGAGTAGATGGTGCTATTCATCGGGCCGGAGGGCCACAAATTATGGCTGAATGCCAGGCCATTCGTACCCAAAGGGGACCTCTGCCCACCGGGGAGGCGGTGATTACCACCGGGGGCAAGCTGCCAGCCAGGTATGTGATCCACACCGTTGGACCCATCTGGCAGGGAGGAAAGGCCGGCGAAGCCCAATTGCTGGCAAAGGCGTATCAGAGCAGTTTGCGTTTGGCCGAAGAAAGGGGGGTTAGCACTATCGCTTTTCCTTCCATCAGCACCGGGGCCTATGGCTATCCTGTGGCGGAGGCGGCACGGGTCGCGCTGGGCACGGTAATCACTTTTCTGGAAAAAGCCACTACCCTTAAGGAAGTGCGGTTTGTTTTATTCAAATCACGGGATTTAGCGACTTACCAGGAGGCTTTGCAGGAACTGCTTCCATGAATTTTTCCCGGTACACGGGGGTAAACTGAGGGCAGAAACGGGGGATGGGCATGACGGAGCGTGAAACCTGGGCCCGGTTGGAGAGAAAAATCGAGGAACTGGGCCTGGCGATGGAAAAGATGAAACTGGCCGAGTATGTAGAATTACTGCGCAAGCCAACCCGCTTGCTTTATCTCAATTTCCTGGCCGGTATTGCCCGGGGGTTTGGTATGGCCATTGGCTTTGCCCTGCTAGGAGCGCTGCTGATTTATATCCTGCGGCGCCTGGCCATCTTAAACCTGCCCCTGATCGGCTCCTTTATTGCTGAACTGGTGAAAATTGTCCAGACCCAGTTACAAATTCGCCCATAGGAGGAAGCGGTATGACCAAGGATGTCTTTGCTGCTATAGCAGAACGGCGGAGTGTACGCCGTTTCAGCGGGGAAGCAGTGGCTGATGCCACCATTACCCGCATTCTGGAGGCAGCTCTGCAGGCCCCCAGTGCCGGCAATCTGCAGCCCTGGAAATTTTACGTGATCAAAAAAGAGGAGAGCAAAAAGGCCCTGGGAGAGGCAGCCTGGCAACAGGAGTTTATCGCTTCTGCCCCGGTAGTGATAGTGGTCTCAGCACTGCCGGAACTGGTGGCTGCCCATTATGGGCCCCGGGGACGGGACCTTTATGTCATTCAGGACACAGCAGCCGCTATCATGAACCTGTTGCTGGCTGCCCATGCCGTCGGCCTGGGCAGTTGCTGGGTAGGGGCCTTTCTGGAGAAGGAAGTCAGGCGTATAATCGGGGCAGGGGAGGATGAGCTTCCGGTGGCCATTATTCCTCTGGGATATGCTGCTGAGGAATCTGCCAAACCGGCCCGGCGCTCCCTCAATGATTGTGTGGTCATCCTGGACTGAGGAGGCAGTATGATGGACCAGCAGTTTATGCAACAGCAAGCAGAAAGAATCAAGCAAGCGATGGCAGAATGGCAGGAAAGCCTGCGGGATTTACGGGAGGATGGCCTGGGACGTTCCTTCCAGGAAACTACTTCCGAACTCTCCCTCTACGATAATCATCCTGCTGATGTGGCCAGTGAGCTGTATGAACGGGAAAAGGAACTGGGAATCCAGGACAATTTCGAAGTCCTGCTGTCCAAAGGAGAAAGAGCCTTACAGGCAATTGCAGCAGGTAACTACGGCATCTGCGAATTCTGTGGAGCAACCATTCCGCGCGAGCGGCTGGAAGCCATGCCCTGGGCTACTGCCTGTTTACGCTGCCAGCGCCATCAGGAACAGCTGGGAACCAAACGCCATCCCCGCCCCATTGAAGAGGATGTAGTGGTACCGCCCCTGGCCATGCAGAGCCATGATACCAATTTCCGGGAACTGGGCGATGCCGAAGATGAGCAGATGTTTGACGGGGAAGATGCCATGCAGGCTCTCTATCGCTGGAATGAACACAGTGATGCTGCCGGGGCAGGCTCCTATACCGGCGGTCTGGATTTTGACGAAAATGCTGGCTATACCGAAGATGTAGACCATATTCCCTATGACCGGGAAGATGGGGTGATCTGGGGTCAAACTCCCGGAGATGAAGAATAAATTGCTCTTGACGCCAGTGGATTTTCCCCCTTAAAATATTGACTAAAAATAATTTTAGGGGGAAAATTTGTGCAGGAAGTATTGCTGAATGTGATAAAAAGCTCAATCAATGAAATTTTAGCCGGTCTGTATGATGCAGTGCGCCTAGTTTGTTGTGCCAGCCATGACCAGTATATATTGACTGCTGACGGGGAACTGAAAAAGCAGGAAATCAGCTGTCATGAATTCTGGCAACGCCCTCACCCCTGCCAGAATTGCGTCGGCCAGCGGTCCAAACATTCCTGTGGGCAGGAGGAAAAGGTGGAAATCTATGAAGATAAAATCTTCCTGGTCGTTGCTATGCCCCTGGCCGGAGGCGAGTATGTGCTGGAAATCATCAAGGACATTTCCCATCTGATCGGTGCCAGAAATGAGATCATCCAGCGCTGTGAACAGCTGCGGGAACAGCTGGAGGTGCTGGCTCGCCAGGCTTATGTGGATAGCCTGACGGGCCTGTGGAACCGCCGCTACCTGGAGGAAAAATTTCCTGAGACCCTGAAAAAGGCCGGTCTAATGGGGAAACAGGTTGCCGTTTTGATGGTGGATATTGATCATTTTAAACAAATTAATGATACATATGGTCATAACTTCGGCGACCGGGTCTTAGAACGGGTGGGACAGATTTTACAACAGGGGATTCGCGGCCGGGATGCGGCAGTGCGTTATGGTGGGGAAGAATTTGTCGTTATTCTTTACGATGTGCCGGCGGAAGTAGCAGTGCGCATTGCCGAAAGGATGCGTAACCAGATTGCAGCCGAGGAGTTTCAGTTCTGTGACCGCCAGGTCCGGGTTACTGTCAGTATCGGTCTGGCTTTCAGTCGGGCAGACAAATCAGCTGAGGACTTGCTGGCCAGTGCTGATCGCCGCCTCTATCTGGCCAAACAACAAGGGCGCAACCGGGTAATCTGGACAGAAGCATAAAACAAGCCAGCCCTCCGCTTGCAGGATTTGCGGAGGGCCCATTTTATGCTTCCGAGCGCTGAATTTTATGCCAGTGATAGAGGTAAACCGGAGTGGCAACACCGAATATAGCCAGGGAGCTGATTAATTCTCTAATTCGATAGTAGCGCTGCCGTTCCTGTTCGAGTTGCAGTTCCTCCTTGCTGGCCTGGGTACTGTTAGGATCTTTGTAAACTACCGGAGGGGGTTCGGGGTAAACGATATTGACCACTGCATCCACAACCCGGATGGCACCGATCACCATCATCATCAGGGTAGCAAAAGCGACCAGATATAGATAAATGCGGCGAATGTCCCAGTTGCTCGCCATTGAATTCACACTCCCTTCCTCTCTATTATACTATCAAGTAGCGGAGTTGTAAAAGCTATGATAAAATGAGGAGAGCGAAATTTTTTGGAGGGAAGAGAATGTTCTGGAGGCTTTTAGCGGGCTGGCTGGCCCTGGACCAGCTGACCAAATATCTGGTTTTAAATTATCTGCCGGAAGGCAATTCCATCCCAATCTGGCCGGGGGTGTTTCACCTTACCCATGTTTCTAATCCGGGGGCGGCCTTCGGTTTGATGCCTTTTAAGACGGGCCTGTTTTTGCTGGTGGCTCTGGTGGTAGTGGCTGTTGTCTTATTTTACCTGCCCCGGATTGGACGGGAACAGCTCTGGTTGCGGACTGCGCTGGCCTTGCAGGCAGCTGGTGCTATTGGCAATGCCATTGACCGCCTTAGATTTGGTTACGTAGTGGATTTTCTGGACTTTCAGGTTTGGCCTGTGTTCAATGTGGCGGATATCGGCATTACAGTAGGAGTGGGGATGCTGATCTGGCATTTGTGGCAACAGGAGAAAAAGGAGGAAGTATCAGAGCATGAAGGTTAATGAATTCTGGCCTGAAGATGAAGAGGATCTGGAATCTGAGGCTGAAACAGCTGAGGTGGAAGAACGAAGCTGGCAGGTAGAGCCAGAGTGGGCGGGCACCAGGCTGGATTTAGCATTGGCCAGAAAATATGATGATTTGAGTCGCAGTCGCGTACAAACTCTCATTGATGAAGGTCAGGTTCAGGTTAATGGTCAAAAAATAAAAGCCAACTATAAATTAAAAGCTGGAGATGAAGTCAATCTGCAGGTTCCTGTCCCTCGGCCCCTGACGGTAGAGCCGGAGCCCATTCCCCTGGAGGTGGTCTATGAGGACCAGGATGTAATTGTTATCAATAAACCCAGGGGCCTGGTGGTTCATCCGGCGGTAGGTCACTGGACGGGGACACTGGTCAATGCCTTGCTCTGGCACTGTAAGGACCTGTCAGGTATCAATGGCCAGCTGCGGCCGGGGATTGTCCATCGCCTGGACCGGGATACTTCCGGCCTTCTGATGGTGGCCAAAAATGACTGGGCCCACCAGCAGTTGGCCCTTCAGATCAAGGAACGTTCAGTCAACCGCCGCTATCTGGCTTTAGTTCATGGTAATATCACAGAGCCAGCGGGAATAGTGGATGCCCCTATCGGCCGGGATCCTAAAGACCGGCAACGCATGGCAGTTAACGTCAAAAACGGGAAACCTGCCTTTACCCGGTACTGGGTGAAAGAGCGCTTTGGTGATTATACCCTGGTGGAATGTAAACTGGAAACAGGTCGCACCCACCAAATTCGGGTACACATGGCCTATCTGGGTTATCCGGTAGTAGGGGACCCCAAGTATGGCCCCCAAAAAGCCCATTTTGGCCTGGCAGGGCAATTGCTCCATGCTTATCTGCTGGGGTTTAAACATCCGCGCACGGGGGAATATCTGGAATTTACTGCTCCACTTCCGGCAGAGATGGAGGACGTACTGGCACAATTGCGAAGGAGGCAAGCTTAACATGGAGGATAAAGTATGGCGACTTCAAGCAGACATACTAAAAGCCCTGGCCCATCCGTTGCGTTTGCAGATACTGGAGAAATTGCGCCAGGGGGAAGTGTGTGTCTGTCAGTTTATTGCGGATTTACAGGCGGACCAGGCCAATATCTCCCAGCATCTGGCGATCCTGCGCCGGCAGGGCCTGGTGAGCAGCCGACGGGAAGGGAGCTGGGTACATTACAGGATAGTGCATCCCGAGGTGCTGGTCATTCTGGATCAGGTAAAGGGTATCATCAGCCGGGAGGCTCAGCAAAAAGCGGAACTGGCAAAAGCTGTCGACTGAAGGACGACAGCTTTTTATTTTGTTTATAGTACAAATGGACTAAAAAAGGACTATAGCCATTGACAATGACTTTCATTAGCAGTATAATGCAATTGAAAATCATTATCATAAGGAGGAACAACAATGAAAGTCAAACAATGGCTAGCGGCATTAGGGGTGTCCACCATTTTGCTTACAACCAGCTCCGTCTGGGCCGCAACAAAAATGCCAGCAGAAGCTACTGCCAAAATCCCGGCTTTATTGCGTGTCCTGGAGGAAACGGAAGAGGCGGTAAAAAAGGGTGAAAATACCGAGGCTTTAAAGGAAATCAAGGAATTTTATGAGCTATACGAAGGAATTGAAACCCAGGTCAAGGCAGTAGCTGCTAAAGAACATGAGAAAATTGAGGAACATGTGGATGAGGTTAAAAAACTGCTGGCTGCCAGGCAGGTGAAAAGCGAAGAGGTAGAGCAACATCTTGAAGCGATTGCCGGTGAATTAAAAGAACTGTCCGGCCAGGAAGATGCTGCTGAAGGTAAGACAGTAGATGTGGCTGCCAAACAAAAAGAGTTAAAGGAAATCTTCGAAAAAGCGGAAGCAGCCGCAAAGGCAGGAGATTGGAATAAAGTAAAAGAGGAAATCGGGGAATTTTATCTGGGCTATGAAACCATTGAGAAACAGGTAGAGGTATCTAACCGGGAGGCCCATGAAGCTATTGAAGCAGGAGTAGATGAGATTAAATCCCTGTTGGCCCGGAATCCGGTTTCCGCAGAGAAGGTAAAAGAGGCCATGGAAAAAATCGAATCCGGACTGGTTGCCATCGCACCGGCTGAGCAGAAAGCTGAAGGCAAAGTTAAAGTGCTGGCTGAGTTGCAGGAAAAACTGGAAGCAGCTTTGCAAGCTGTGGAAGAACAAAACTGGGAGAAAGCCAAAGCTGAACTGGCAGAATTCTATGAGAAATATGAAGTAATTGAGGCAGAAGTCAAGGCCAGTCAGAAAGGCTTGCACGAACAAATTGAAAATACTCTGGATGAAGCCAAGAAACTTTTAGCAACTTCTGCTCCTGAACAGGGAAAAATCAAGGAAAAGGTAGAAGCCCTTGAGGCCCTGGTCAAGCAACTGCAAGATGAAAAAGCCCCAGGGGAAGAAGCTCAGGTCCAAAAAGGCAATATGAGTGGCATAATCGATTCCGCCACTATTCTACTGCGAGAAGGTTTCGAGGCCTTGCTGGTGTTTGCAGCTTTACTGGCTTTTTTGCGCAAGGCTGGACAAAATGACAAAGTGAAATATCTTTATGCTGGCGCTATCCTCGGTGTTGTGGCCTCTTTCCTGGTGGCGTGGGTCTTTGGTGCTGCCTTTACTGCCAATGTGGCTAACCGGGAAATCGCTGAAGGGGCAATTTCTCTTATCGCAGCTGGCATGTTGTTCTATGTAAGTTACTGGTTAATCAGCAAAGCCAATGCTGAACAGTGGCAAAAATATATTTCCGGTCAGACGCAGGCGTCCCTGGCGCAAAATAATGTCCTGTCCCTGGCTTTTGTAGCCTTTCTGGCGGTATTCCGGGAAGGATTTGAAACAGTTCTGTTTTACGCTGCCCTGATCCCTCAGATTGGCTGGGCCAGTGCTGGTACCGGTATGGTTATTGCCACTGCCGCTCTGGCGGCTGTTGCCGTTGCCATTTTCGTCTTCGGGATGAAGGTTCCCATTAAACCTTTCTTCACCATTACCGGGGTCTTGCTCTATTATCTGGCCTTTAAATTTACCGGAGTGGGGATTCACGAATTGCAGGAAGGAAAGGTTGTTGGTGAAACGATCATTCCCTGGATTCCCAAAGTGCAAGGGATTGGCCTGTATCCTTCCATGGAATCCCTGGCAGCCCAGGGCCTATTGCTGGCAGCTGCTGTAATAGCATTAATCTGGGTATTAAAGAACAAACCTGCCCGGAATTAGGTTAATTCAAACTGCTCCCTGCTTAATAAAAGCAGGGAGTTTGTTTTTTGTCTTGCAGATTATGGTGGAATAGTATATACTTTTTTTCATGAACAGTTATTCATTAAGGGGGCAATGTAGATGCAACTGACAGTTCCTACACCTTTTCCGGTGGGGCCGGTTAACTTATATGCCTTACAGGGGGAAAAGGGTTTTTATTTAATTGATGCCGGGGTGGCGACCCCTGAAGCCCGGCAGCTGATTAAGGACTGGCTGCCTGCTCCTTTGCAGGGTGTACTGGTTACCCATGGCCATCCCGACCATCTGGGGCTGGCAGCGGAAATAGCCCGTGAGCATAATTGTCCGGTCTACTTAAATGAAGATGAGTTTCAACGATTAAAGGAGCCGGGAAGCCAGGCTCTGGCCAGGGCGGAGCTGCTGATCCAGGGCGGCGTGCCAGGGGAGATGCTGGCGGAATTAACGGAAGTTTACCAGAAGTCGCGGCAATCCTATGTAGTGCCTTTGCAGGATGTAGAAGTAAGGGCATTAAAAGCCGGAGATGTTTTTGAAACGGTACAGGGCCCGCTGGAAACCCTGTTTACTCCCGGACACTCAGCGGGACATTGTTGTTTTTATCTGCGTCAGCATGGAATTCTCTATTCCGGGGACCACATTTTAAGCGATATTTCCCCCAATCCCATTCTGGACAAGGGTAAGGATGGCCAGCGGCGGCGGTCAATGCTGGAGTACTTGCAGAGCGTGGAAATGGTAGCAGCATTGCCGGTAAAGCTGGTCTATCCGGGCCATGGCCAGCCCTTTACTGATCTGGCCGCGGTTCTGGCGCGGTTCCGTGACTATCATCAACAGCGGGAGCAAACGGTAATGGCAGCCCTGGATATCACGCCCCAAACTCCCTACCAAATAGCTTGCCAGGTGTATCCCGACATGAAGGCCCTGGATGTTTTCCTGGGCATCTCCAAGGTCTGGGGGCATCTGGACCTGCTAGAACAGGAAGGAAAAGTGACAGTAACCGCTAAAGATAATGTTCACTATTACAGCCTCCGTTAGGGGGCTGTTTTTGGCATTTCATGGACGATTTTCGACCTTTCGGCGAAATGAATATATTTTCAGAAAATAATACTTTACAATCAAAGGAGGGGAATGAGCGTTCATTCATAGGGAGGTAAGAGACAATGAACTTGCGGGAGAATTTATTTAATAGTGTACAGCAAAGGGGAGAGGCGGAGGCCTATACTTATCTTGGTAAAACCTGCTCCTACACGGAACTGGGACAGCAGGTAGCCAGGCTGGCGGGTAAATTGCGAGAACTTGGGGTTAAGGAAGATTGTTCTGTAGCTTTGATTTTGCCCAATTCGGCGGAATTTCTCATCACCTATTATGCTGTGGTTAGCCTGGGTGCCCGTGTGATTCCCATTAATCCCCTTTATACCAGAGATGAGATCGGCTATATTCTGATGGACAGTCAGTCTGTCGGGGTTGTGACTTTACCACAGATTGCTGCAGCTTTGCTGGAGTATAGAGCTTACTTGCCGCATTTGAGCTGGGTAATTGCCTGTGGAGAAAAGGTAGAGGGGGCCATTAGCTGGGCTGAGGCTTTAGAGGCAGTGCCTTTAACCAGCTGGCCGGAGCTACATGAAGATGATGTAGCGGTAATCCTCTACACCTCTGGCACCACCGGGAAGCCGAAGGGAGCTATGCTCACTCATAAAAATCTTTGTTCCAATGCAGAGTCATTACGGCATTATGTCCGGGCTACTGCAGATGATCGTTTTGTAGTTGTTTTGCCTATGTTCCATGTGTTTTGCATGACTGTCTGCATGAATATGGCCGTACTGGTAGGAAGTCCGATGTATATCCTGCCCAAATTCTCACCAGCTGAAGTGGTAAATGTGATCAGGGACTGGCAGGCAACAGTCTTTGCCGGGGTGCCGACGATGTACAATTTTATTATGCAAATTCCTAACGCTCGTCCGGAAGATTTTCGCAGTTTGCGGCTGGCCATTTCCGGGGGAGCTTCTTTGCCGGTAGAGCTGTTGCGCAATTTCGAAGCCAAATTCCGGACTATTATTCTGGAAGGTTATGGGCTCTCTGAAGCAAGTCCGGTAGTGTCCTTCAACCCCATTGATGGGGCCCGCAAACCTGGGTCCATTGGTTTGACCATTCCAGGGGTGGAGGTGAAAATTGTGGATGACAATGACCGCGAACTACCGGCAGGAGAAGTAGGAGAACTGGTTGTAAAGGGACCGAATGTCATGGCCGGTTATTTCAATAATCCAGCAGCTACGGCGGAAGCCTTGCGGAACGGCTGGCTGCATACCGGCGATTTAGCCCGGCGGGATGAAGAGGGTTATCTCTATATTGTAGACCGCAAAAAGGACATGGTCATCGTTGGTGGCTACAATGTTTATCCCCGGGAAGTAGAAGAGGTCTTATATCAGATACCCCAGGTGCTAGAAGCGGCGGTAATCGGTGTGCCAGATCCGGATTATGGTGAAGCGGTAGTGGCCTTTGTCGCTACTAAAGCTGGTCAAACTTTAACTGAGGAAGAGGTTTTAGAGCATTGTCACCAGCATTTGGCTAAATATAAAGTGCCGGCCAAAATAATTATTACGCCGGAGCTTCCCAAAAACAGCACTGGCAAAATTTTGCGGCGGGTGTTGAAAGAGCAGCTCGGGGCTTGACAAATGGCCTTTCCTTGGCTAACATGATAGAGAACCAGAAAAATGATTGGGTGGGGGCAGAGAGATGGCAAAGAAAAAGGGAGAGAAGTATGAGGCCATCCTCGATGCTGCGGTAAAAGTGATTGCTGCCAATGGCTATGCCAACTCCCAGGTCAGCAAGATTGCCAGGGAAGCCGGGGTAGCCGATGGAACCATTTATCTCTATTTCGACAGCAAAGAGGAAATTCTCATTGATTTGTTCAATGAGTTTATGGGCCAGTTTATTGAAGAAGTGCGCCAGGAAATCGCAGCAATGCCGGATGTGGTTAGCAAACTGCGTAAACTGGTGGAAGCTCATCTGACCAAGCTGGAAGCCAGTCCGGATCTGGCCACAGTCACCCAGGTGGAATTGCGCCAGTCCGACCCGCGCTTGCGCCTGGCTCTAGGGGAAACCCTGCGCGGTTATTTCCGTTTGATCGAAGAGCTGATTGAAGAAGGGAAGGCCCAGGGGGTTTTTGCCTCTGATCTGAATAAATATCTGGCCCGGCAAATGATCTTTGGCACCCTGGATGATATTGTTACTCGCTGGGTCTGGAGCCGTCGCCATTACAGTCTGGCGGCCCAGGTACCACAGGTTTTTCAAATGCTGCTACACGGTCTTTGTGGCCGTTAGCATATACCTACCCCCTATCTTTTCGGTTTGGCCCCTTTCGGGCCGTTTTTTCTTTCAGGCAGGAATACGGGCCAGAATGATGAATTATACTAAGCAGAAGATAAAGAAAGGAGTTGGCCGGATGAAACAGGAAGAACTCCTGCGTATAGGGGAACAGGCTCTGGCGTATTTGAAAAAAGCGGGAACGGTGGAAGGGGAAATTTATCTCTCCTCTTCCCGGGAATTGTCAGTAGATGTGGCGAATAGCCAGGTGGAAACCCTGAAAATGGCGGAGGAACAGGGTTTGGGAATTAGAGTGTTTCGGGAAGGCAAACTGGGGTTTGCCTATACCAGTGACTTTTCGCCTGCTGCTGTGCAAAGGGCAGTGGAGCAGGCGCTGGCTAATGCCGTACATACTGCGGCTGACCCGGCCTATGGCCTGCCGGAAAACGCTAAGGACTATCCTGAGCTTCAATTACTAGACCCCCTGCTGGCGCAGACGCCGGTTGAAACCAAAATCGAGCTGGCTAAAAGGGTGGAGGCGCAAGCCCATGCCGCTGATCCGCGGGTAAAAATCACTGAGTCCTGCGGGTATTCCGAAAGCCAGTACACTATCGCCATTGTCAATACCAGAGGTCTGAAGACCAGTTATGAGGGAGGCTACTGTGGGGCTTATGCCTTTGTAGTGGCTGAAGATAAGGGGGAAGCCCAGACTGGATATCACTTTAATTATGCTCTGGATTTTAACAGCCTGAACCCGGAAGAAATCGGGCGGGAAGCGGGTTTGCAGGCAGCCCGCATGCTGGGAGCAGAACCTCTTACCACTGCGACCATGCCAGTGGTATTTGCTCCCCGCATTGCTACCGCTTTCCTGGGCGTGCTGGCTCCGGCTTTGTCCGCAGAGGCCGTTCAAAAAGGCAAGTCCCTCTTTGCCGGCAAAATCGGCAGCAATGTAGCGGCACCGCTGGTTACTCTTATTGATGACGGACGACGGCCAGGAGCGATTATGTCCGCTCCCTTTGACGGGGAAGGAGTGCCTTCCCAGGAGACCATCCTGATTCAGGCCGGGCGACTGGACAGCTTTTTATACAACACTTATGCAGCCCGCAAGGAAGGCAAACAGTCTACTGGAAATGGTCAGCGGCCCAGTGGGTTTAAAGGCACTCCTGAAATCGGTACTACCAATTTCTTTCTCGCACCTGGACCCGTCAGTCCTGAGCAGATGCTGGCAGAGATTGAATATGGTTTCTATGTCACGGAAGTAATGGGCATGCATACAGCCAACCCCATTTCCGGGGATTTTTCCGTTGGAGCAGCCGGTTTCCTGATTGAGAAAGGCCAGTTAACCAAACCGGTACGGGGAGTGGCACTGGCCGGCAATCTGGCTGAGCTACTGCAAAAAATCGATGCCATTGCTGATGACCTGACCTTTTTTGGCGGCAAAGGCTCACCAACTGTGCGCATTCAAGCCATGCCCGTCAGTGGCAAGTAGCAGTCTGGCATGTCGGATTTTTTCCGGCATGCTTCTTTATTCCCTTGACTACTTGTGGTAAAATATTGTACTGATGGGTTTAAGACAGGTGGTGAAAAGGATGAAAAAAGTTCTGGTTTTAAATGGACCAAATCTAAATTTGCTGGGGATCAGAGAACCAGGGGTTTACGGGGAAACTACCCTGGTGGAGATCAACCGTATGATGGAAAAACTGGGGCGCCAGTTTGGCCTGGAGCTGGAGTTTTTTCAGTCCAATCACGAGGGCAGTTTGATTGACCGCATTCACCAGGCCTATGGCCGCTGTCAGGCTATTATTATCAATCCCGGGGCCCTGACTCATTACAGTTTTGCCCTGCGGGATGCCCTGAAAGCGGTGAATCTGCCGGTAGTGGAGGTGCACCTGACCAATATCCATGCCCGGGAACATTTCCGGCAGCTTTCGGTTATTGCCGATGTAGCAGCTGGAACCATATGCGGGTTCGGGCCGGAAAGCTACATGCTGGCAGTGCAGGCAGTTGCGGCTTTACTGGCCAAGGAGGAAAATCAATGAATTCAAGAGTACATAAGTTGAGACAATATTTGCAACAGGAAAAACTGGAGGGCTATCTGGTCAACCGGCCGGAGAACCGCCGCTACCTCAGCGGTTTTACCGGCAGTAATGGCTGGTTGTTGATTACGGAACAGGATACCCTGCTGTTGACGGATTTTCGCTATCTAGAACAGGCTGCAGCCCAGGCGGAGGGCTGGCAGGTAATCGACCTGGGCAATCAGCCCATAGAAAAACTGGTGCAGACCATCAGGGAGACCGGTATCAGTAATGTAGGTTTTGAAGCGGATTTTCTGCCCTATAAACAGGGACAAACCCTGCAGGAAAAACTTAAGCCCCTGGAACTGGTGGCCCGGGAAGGGCTGGTGGAACGGCTGCGCTGGCTCAAAGATGAACAGGAGCTGGCTCTGATCGAAAAAGCAGTACATATTGCCGACCAGGCCTTTGAGCGCTTGCTACCTGTAATTAAACCCGGGATTTCGGAACTGGAACTGGCTCTGGAATTGGAATTTATTCTGCGGCGGCTGGGCAGTGAAGGGCTGGCTTTTCCTTCTATCGTGGCCTCCGGGCCCCGTTCTTCCTTGCCTCATGCTACTCCCAGCCAACGGCAGCTGCAGGCCGGGGATTTCCTCAAACTGGATTTTGGGGCAGTCTGGCAGGGTTATCATTCGGATATGACCCGAACAGTGGTGCTGGGGAAAGCCACGGCAGAACAGAAAAAAGTTTATGAAACCGTGCTGGCGGCGCAGCTACAGGCTCTGGCTGTCATCCGGCCGGGATTAACAGGACGGGAAGTGGACAAAGTGGCCCGGGATCTGATCAGCGCTGCCGGTTATGGCCGGAATTTTGGCCATGGTCTGGGCCACAGTCTGGGTCTGGTGATCCATGAAGAACCACGCCTTTCTCCCCAGGGAGATGTGACCCTTGCTCCCGGGATGGTATTGACTGTTGAACCGGGAATTTACCTGCCCGGCTGGGGTGGGGTAAGGATTGAGGATGTGGTTGTTGTTACTCCTGAGGGTTGCCGGGTGTTGACCAAAGCTCCGAAGACCCTTTTGGAAATAGAACTCTAGAGATAAAACAGGAGGTTGAGTTAACAGATGATTTCTTCCAACGATTTTCGTAATGGCATGACCATTGAGGTCGAAGGAGATGTTTATCAGATCGTGGAATTTCAGCACGTCAAACCGGGTAAGGGTGCTGCTTTTGTGCGCACCAAGCTGAAAAATGTGCGTACCGGTGCTGTCATTGAGAGAACTTTCAATGCCGGAGAGAAAGTGCCCAAAGCCCATGTGGAACGGAAAGAAATGCAGTATCTCTATAATGATGGCGAAAACTACAACTTTATGGATATGGAAACCTATGACCAGGTCATGTTGTCCAAAGAGCAACTGGGAGATGCCATCAAGTGGCTTAAAGACAATATGAATATCCATGTGTTGATGTTCCAGGGACAGACCATCGGGGTAGAAGTGCCCAATTTTGTAGAACTGAAAGTAGTGGATACTCCGCCGGGAATCAAGGGTGATACTGCTTCCGGCGGTTCCAAACCGGCCACTCTGGAAACCGGAGCGGTGGTACAGGTGCCCTTCTTTGTGGAAACCGGTGATGTCCTGCAAATCGATACCCGGACCGGCACCTATATCAAACGGGTATAATTGTTGACCTGGCGGGAAAACCTAAGGGGCAGGATTGAAAGAGAAAGGGGATGAAAATATGAAAACCCTGAAACAACGGGTAAGCTATCTCAAAGGACTGGCAGATGGGCTGAATATCAATAGTGAAACCAGGGAAGGGCGTTTGCTGGTAGAAGTCATCGATGTGCTCAAGCATATGGCTGAGAAGATCGATGAACTGGATGAAGCCTATGAAGAACTGGCTGATTATGTAGAGTCCATTGATGAGGATCTGGAAGAGCTGGAAGAGGAGCTGGATACTGTCTGCGACTGTGGCCATGACCATGATGAGTTTGAAGATCTGGATGAAGATGAATTTGTCGATGTGGAATGCCCCAACTGCCATGAAATAGTGGCCTTTGAACGGGATATCATTGATGATGAGGATTTGATTGAAGTAACCTGCCCCAATTGTGACACAGTAGTGTTTGTTAATGACCAGGATGTAGACTGGTCAGAAGTGGAAAAAGCTGGCCAACAAGCCAGAGCTGAAGAAGAAGATATTTAAATTTAATATACTGCAACGGAAAACCTGGAGGCGATTTGCCTTCAGGTTTTTTTCATGCTGGCATAAAGTAGACAAGTTCGCATATACATGGGTACAGAAAGGGGGGTGAGGGGGTTGGAAAAGATAGCAGCCTGGCTGGCTCCTAACCTGGCTGCAGCGGTGCTGACAGTACCGCCTGAGCGCTGGCCCCTGGTGGAGGAAATCCGGTTGCGGGCTGGGCGACCGCTGCAGCTGCGGCTGGGAGATGAGGAGATGTGGCCGCGGCTGGAAGGAGAGCCGGTACTGGTTACCGCTGAGGATATTGCCCGGACCCTGAATATAATGACGGCTGCTTCCATTTATGCCTATGAGGCGGAATTGAGCAAGGGATATCTTACCCTACCCGGTGGACACCGGGTGGGTATTGCCGGCAAGGTGCTAAGGGACGGCAACAAAATCCGGGGTTTTCAGCATTTCGGTTCCCTCAATATCCGCCTGGCCCGGCAGTATCCAGGGGTAGGAGAAAAGCTATTGCCCCAGCTGCTGGATAAAGTAACAGGCAGACTTCATAGCACCCTGATTATCTCGCCACCGCGCTGTGGGAAAACCACCTTGCTCAGAGATTTAGTCAGGCTGGCTAGTAGCGGCTGGCCGGCAGCCGGACTGGCCCCTCTGACTGTGGGCCTGGTGGACGAGCGGTCGGAAATTGCCGGCTGTTATCAAGGGATACCTCAGCTGGAAGTTGGCCCCCGCACCGATGTGCTGGATGGCTGTCCTAAAGCGGAAGGGCTGTCTATGTTAATTCGCACCATGGGGCCGGAACTGGTAGTCTGTGATGAAATCGGAACTGCTGCTGACCAGCAGGCGTTGCTGGAAGCAGCCAATAGCGGGGCAATTTTGCTGGCCAGTATCCATGGGGCCGGGATCAATGATCTGGCCCGCCGGCCGTTTGGACGGGAATTGCTGGCCCTGCGCCTTTTCCAGAGAATCGTAGTGTTAAGCCGCCGGGAAGGGCCGGGGACAGTGGAAAAAGTTTACCTGCGCTGAGGAGGTGAAATTATGTGGCTGAAACTGGCCGGGATGCTGCTGGTAGTGGGGTCATCCTCAGCAGCCGGATTGACTATAGCTGGACAGTTGCGAAAAAGACCCCAGCTGCTGGCGGCCTTGCAGAACGGGTTACAGGTCCTGGAAACCCAGATCGTTTTCGGGGCGGTGCCATTAGCGGATGCTTTTTTGCATTGCGGAGCAGTGAATCAGGGGGCAGTAGGAGAGCTGTTTTTGCTGGCTGCCGCCAAAATGCAGGGGAACAAAGGTAAAACCGGTGGCGAAGTCTGGCAAGAGGCTGTAGAAGACTGGTGGCGGAACCAGCCTTTAACCCCTGTTGACCGGGAGGTGCTGGCCAGTCTGGGAGGCAGTCTGGGCAATTCTGACCGCCTGGACCAGGCCAAACATCTGGCCCTGGTTCGCCAGCAATTAGCCCAGCAGGAGGAAGTAGCCAGGGCAGCAGCCCGGCGTTATTGCCGGCCGGTCAGTTATCTGGGCTTACTGGGGGGCCTGGCTCTTACCATATTATTGCTCTGACGGGAGGTATAAACATGAAAATCGTCAATTTACAGCTCTTGTTTCAAATTGCTGGCCTGGGCGTGTTACTGATGGTGATTATGGCTGTATTGAAAGAGGCTAAAAATGAGGAGATCGGCAAAATGGCGGTACTGGCCGGGATAGTAATGGTGCTGGTGGTAGTAGTCAAGCTGCTGGGGGACCTCTTCCAGGAAGTCAAAAGCGTCTTTATGCTCTACTGACGGGGTGAGGGCGATGGAAATCATACAGGTAGTAGGAGTGGCCCTGCTGGCCAGTTTGCTGATTCTGGTGTTAAAACAGATTCGGCCGGAACTGGCCCTGTTTGTCACTCTGGTTGTAGCAGCGGGCTTGTTTGGCCTGGTTCTTACCAAGGTGGGAGCAATTTTTGATATTCTGCAACAGCTGGCCAGTAAAGCCAATGTCAACCAGGCTTACCTGGGGACGGTGCTGAAAATAATCGGCATCGCTTATATAGCCGAATTCGGGGCCCAGGTTTGCCGGGATGCGGGAGAAGGAGCCATTGCTGGCAAGGTAGAGCTGGTAGCCAAAATCCTGATTCTGATCCTGGCGGTGCCGGTCATTCTGGCCATCATCCAGTCGGTCCTGGGGCTGATGCCATGAGGTGAAGAATATGAAAAGAAAACTGTTAATAATTCTGTTATTAGTCAGCCTGGTTCTGGCGGCTGGAATCCAGCCGGTACTGGCCGCCAGCCCGGAAAACCAGGTGGATCTCAGTGGCTTGCAGGAATACCTGGCTCGCATAGACCGGGAGCTGGCCCCCTATATGCCCCAGATCAATTTTCGGAATCTGCTGGAGAGTTTGAAACGGGGCGAGTGGTCTCTCGGTGTGGGACAAGTATTGAGTGGATTGCTTAGTTTTTTCTCCCGCCAGCTTCTGGCCAACCTGAAACTGCTGGGTCAGCTGCTGGTGCTAGGGGTCCTGCTGGGGTTAACGCGGACGGTAGCTGATTCCCTGGAAAACGAGGGAGTGGCGGAAACAGCGGCGGCTATCATCTATTTAGTAGTGTTCACGATTGTTTTGAAAACCTTTGCCGTTACGGCTGGAGTTGCAATTGATGGGGTTAAGGAAATGACCCGGTTTATTCAGATTCTGGCACCTGTACTGTTAACCCTGGTGGTATTAACCGGCTCCTTTCTCGGTTCCTCCTTTTTCAGTACTATGCTGGTAGGAGCGGCAACCCTTACCGCTACTTTGATGGAATTTGTGGTAATACCTCTCATTGGTCTGGCTGCTTTACTGGGACTGGTTAATGAGGTAACCGGCAAAGTTCAAGTCAGCAAACTGGCCGGGTTACTGCGTACCGGTGCAGTTTTTGCTATCGGCCTCTTGATGACGGTGGTACTGGGCGTTATATCCGTCCAGGGGGTAGGCAGTGGTGTAGCTGACGGGGTAGCTTTGCGAACGGCCAAATTTGCCACCGATGCTCTGGTCCCGGTGGTAGGTGGCATGCTCAGTGATGCTGTGGAAACGGTGGTGAGCGGGGCGGTTCTGATGAAAAGTGCAGTGGGTTTGACCGGCCTGGTTATTATTGCTCTCCTGGCCGTACTGCCCGCCTTAAAAATCCTGGCAGTGACTTTTACCTTGAAACTGGCGGCAGCTCTCCTGCAACCTTTGAGTGCCGGTAAACTGGCGGATGCCTTAGAGCAGGTAGACAAAAGCCTGACCCTGATGTTCGGGGCGGTTGCTATTACCGGTTTAATGTTCTTCTTGATGATTTCCGGCTTGATCGCTGCCAGCAATCTGGCTACTGCCTTGCGCTAAGGAGGGGAAATATGGAGCTCTTGCGACAGATTGTAGGACAACTTCTGGTTTTGTCCTTGCTGGCCTTGCTGCTGGAGCTGCTCTTGCCCCGCAGTGGCCTGAAAGGGACTGTACGTCTGGTAATCGGCCTCTTCTTGCTGGTTACAGTGCTAGAACCAATTCTGGGACTAGTCAAGGAAGACTGGAGCAGCCGCTTACAGGCTTTTAGCGGAGGCGGCCTGCCACAAATTGAGACAGCCCTGCGGGAAGGGGAGCGATTACGTCAGGAAGCTCTGGCTGAAAGTGAAAACAGGCTGAAGGAACAACTGTCTCAGCAGGTTAGTGCAGTAGCCGAAAGCATAACCGGTGCCAGGGTGGATAAAATCGATGTCCGGTTGGATACCAGCGGGGGAAAAGTTCAATTACAGGAGCTGACTGTCCAGCTGGAAGCACAGGGGCTGGCCGAGCATCAGAGTGTGGATGTAATGGCCCGGGGTGAGAGCGGGGCAGGGGTGGATACCCGACGCCTGGCGAAAACTCTGGCCCGGCTGTATGGACTTGACCCCGGGCTAATAAAAATAACGGTGGGGAGGTAAGCAGCAGCTTCAGAAAACTAGACTATAATTGATTGTATTTAACTGTTTTGCTACAATAAAAAAATGGAACTATTATCCATTGGAGAAGCAGCAAAGTCCGGCAGGGTTTCGGGGAGCTGATCAGGAATGCCAAAGAAACACGAGAAGAACAAATTTAGCATGACTGTGTGCGGGGAGTTTTTTCCGGAGATTTACCCGACTCACCGGTCTTCGAAGTGGAGCAGGGGCGAAGAAGACCCGCTGACTACGGAGATGCGTCTCT
>NZ_BDLR01000042.1:0-3128 GCF_002049395.1 Carboxydocella sp. JDF658
GGTATAAGCCCGGGCGACCAGGAAGAGTCCGGTGCCAGCCAGGCCAAGGATAAGCAAAGTCCGCCGCCCCCGCCGGTCCCCCAGCCGGCCGGCCAGGGGCATCATCACGGCTGTAACCGCAGCTGACAGTCCAATCACCTGTCCGGCAAAGGCCGTAGTATATCCGTATTTTAATAATAGCAGATTATAGAGAACTTCAAACATCCCGCGGCCCATTTGTCCAAAAAACTGGGCCAGCAGCAAAAAACGCAGGGTCGCTGACGCTTGCTGCCAGTTAAGTCGCAATCCTTGCCACAACTCAAATCCCCTCCACCCTCTATACTTCTCCCTCGGCCGATTTTTTCCTGCAAAAAAGAGGAGACTGTCCCGCCAGACAGTCCCGCTCTGGTTATTTTATCACGATATTCACCAGTTTATTGGGTACCGGAATGACTTTGACCACCGTCTTGCCTTCCAGCCAGCTTTTAACTTTGGGCAGGGCCAGTACCGCCTCCTGCTGTTCCTGGACACTGAGGCCAGCGGGCACATTCACCCGATCCCGCACCTTGCCATTGATTTGCACCACCAGGGTAATTTCCTCAGCCACCAGGGCCTGCTCATCCACCCGGGGCCAGCTCTGGCGATGGACACTGTCAGTGTGGCCGAGAGCCTGCCACAATTCCTCAGTAATATGCGGGGCAAAGGGAGCCAGCATGATGACCAGCAACTCCAGCGCCTCCTTGACTACCGCCAGATTGGGCTCAGTTACCTTGTCCTTGTAGCTATAGAGGCCATTGACCAGTTCCATGATGGCACTGATGGCGGTGTTGAAATTGAAGCGCTGGGAGATATCATCGGTAACCTTTTTCAGGGTGGCATGCAGCTGCCGCCGCAACTCCTTGTCCTCAGCTCTCAGTTCCCCACCCTGGTAGGCGCTGACTCCGGCCAGATCCTGATGGTAATGGTGAACCAGGCGCCAGACCCGGTTCAGGAAACGGTAAGCCCCTTCTACCCCCTGGTCACTCCACTCCAGATCCCGTTCCGGGGGAGCAGCAAAAAGAATGAAGAGCCGGGCGGTATCAGCCCCGTATTTGGCCATAATCTCTTCCGGACTGACCACATTGCCCCTGGACTTGGACATCTTGGCCCCATCCTTCAGCACCATGCCCTGAGTGAGCAAATTGGTAAAGGGCTCATCCACACTGACCAAACCCAGATCATACAAAACCTTGGTGAAGAAACGGCTATAGAGCAAATGCAAAATAGCATGTTCTACCCCGCCGATATACTGGTCCACCGGCATCCAGAAGTCTACCAGCTCTTTGGCGAAGGGCACATCTGTAGCCCGTGGGGTAGTGTAGCGCAGGAAATACCAGGATGAGCAGATAAAAGTATCCATGGTATCGGTTTCCCGCCGGGCGGCTCCGCCGCACTGCGGACAGGTGGTGTGGACAAATTCCTCGCATTCCGCCAGAGGTGACTGACCCCCGGGCTTGAAATCCACATTTTCCGGCAACAGCACCGGCAGCTGTTCTTCCGGTACCGGCACAATCCCGCAACTATCGCAGTAGACAATGGGAATAGGCGCACCCCAGTAACGCTGGCGGGAAATCAGCCAGTCCCGCAAGCGGTAATTAACCCGCTTGCGCCCCAGTCCTCTGGCCTCAATGGTTTCGGCGATTCTATCCCAGGCTTCTTCATTGGGCAGGCCATTGAATTCCCCGGAGTTGACCAGCTTGCCTTCCCCGGCATAGGCCGCGGTCATGCTGGCACCATCCAGTTCTTCCCCTTCCGGCTGGATTACCACAACCACCGGCAGCTTGTATTTGCGGGCAAATTCAAAGTCCCGCTGATCATGGGCTGGAACCCCCATTACCGCCCCGGTACCATAATCCAGTAAGACGTAATTGGCAATCAGGATGGGTACTTCCTTGCCTGTCAGGGGATTGACGGCATAGGCCCCGGTGAAAACCCCTTCCTTTTCCGCTTCCGTGGATGTGCGGGCGATTTCGCTCAGGGTTTTCATTCTTTCCCGGAAAGCCATAACCTCAGCTTCCTGGGGCTGGCCTTTTACCAGTTCCGGCACCAGGGGATGTTCGGGGGCCAGCACCATATAGGTTACCCCGAAAATGGTATCCGGTCGGGTAGTATAGACGGTAATGGTTTCCTCCCGCCCCTTGATGCCAAAGGTGATTTCCACCCCTTCACTGCGGCCGATCCAGTTTTCCTGCATAATCTTGACCTTTTCCGGCCAGCCGGTCAGTTTTTCCAGGTCATTCAGCAAACGTTCCGCATAATCGGTAATGCGCAAGAACCACTGTTCCAGGTCCTTTTTGGTAACCTGGGAATCACAGCGTTCACAGTGCCCATCCACCACCTGCTCATTGGCCAGCACGGTGGCACAGGAAGGACACCAGTTAACCGCCGATTTTTTCTTATAAGCCAGACCTTTTTTGAAGAATTGCAGGAACAGCCACTGGGTCCAGCGATAATAGCCGGGATGACAGGTAGCTACCTCCCGGTCCCAGTCATAACTGATCCCCATGCCCTTTAATTGCCGCCGCATATTGTCAATATTGGACCAGGTCCAGGTCGCCGGATGAATCCCATGCTTAATTGCCGCATTTTCTGCCGGCAAGCCAAAAGCATCCCAGCCCATGGGATGCAGTACCTGGTAACCCTGCATGGTTTTAAAGCGGGCCACCACATCCCCGATGGAATAATTGCGCACATGCCCCATATGCAAATTGCCGGAGGGATAAGGGAACATCTCAAGACAATAATACTTGGGCTTGTCCTGACTTTCTTCTACCCGGTAGAGCTTTTCCTCCGCCCAGCGGGCCTGCCACTTCGGTTCGATCTCAGCAAAATTATAGCGCTGCTCCATCCAGTCCACTCCTCCTTATTTTTGCCAAATAGAAAAGCCTTTCCTCCCCCTTGGGACGAAAGGCCTTGCTTCCGCGGTACCACCCAAATTGACCGGACTCAAAAAGCCCGATCCCCTTGCTGCCGGTAACGGCGGCGGCCGGGAAAGACTACTGCCAGCGGGTTCGCCTTTCCAGCTCCGGGGCCAGTTCCCCTATGGCGGTTACCGCTTTCCACCAGCCAGCGGCTCTCTGTCAACCGGCTAATAAGGTACTCTTCCCCTT